>JAWXTR010000111.1:0-8467 GCA_044433365.1 Rikenellaceae bacterium | reverse complement strand
ATATTTTTCACTATTAAATCTCAATATAGAACCACTATATTTTCGATTCAATAGCAAAAAATCTCATCTCCAATAGCACTTTTAAAAATACACCAATAATTATTTTACCCTACTTAATATGATACGAAATAAACGAAAATTTAAATATTATGAATACATTATTAACACAAATTGCAGTACATCTCGACACTCTTGAGTTTAAATATGAGGTAATTGAAAAAGATGATGTTGTAATTTTTCAATATTCTGGCGATAATATCGATACAGATATTGTTGTTCAGGTTCACGAGGAGCATAGCGTCGTATTTATGACCTCTTTCCCTGTAAAAATCCCTGAAACTGCATTTGCTGATATATATCAACTAGCAAATGAGATAAACGAAAATTTTGTTCTATCTACCGTTTCTCTTAATACCGAAAATAGGCGACTTAGCTCTCGTTCGGTTCTATATGTAAAGGATAGAGAGCTTCAAATAGAAGAATTTAGCCTATTTATAGCCTCTACTGTTGCAATTATTGATTTAAATGTAGAGGATATTGTTGAGATTGCATTTAAAAAAGATATGTCACCACTCGACTCTTTTATTATTGATAGTAACTCTGGTAAGGGGGTTATTAATTAATTGTAAATTATAAATTATTAATTATAAATTACAATACTTCGGTAAACTTTTTTAAATGATTGGATTTTAATATGTTAATAATTTAGACTTGCAAATCTCTTTAATTATATGTAAGAGGATGACCCAAAAGCACCCATTTTAAACAAATAACCCTTGTCACAGAGCTTGTGACAAGGGTTATTTGTTTAAAATGGGTGCTTTTGGGTCACCTTCTTCGGTGATACTTCAAAACCACTGAACGCACAATTTATCATTTATAATTTATAATTTATAATCAACACCTACCCCTTTCCACTCCAACAAATAGAATTAAATAGACAATAGCTGCAAGAGTCGCTATTGTTGGTTTGATAGAAGGCAATATCTCTATTAAATAACTGCGATAGTACATCCTCCAAATTTTGGGTATATTGCTCCTCAACAGAGCTAAAAGTTTCGATTTGCTCTTTACCTATTGTTATTAGTTCTGTATAGTTTTCGCTAGATATATCACGTGCATGGTAAAGCGACGGACGAACATCTACACCCCTCATTTTACGATACAGAAGAGAGTAAAGAAGCGTTTGAAATATAGGTTTACTTCGCTCAGAGGCAGTAGGCTGCATTATATCGCCAAGAGATTTACATTTATGATTGCTCTTTCCGCTTTTGTAGTCAATAATTCTTACACGCCCATCAGATAGAGTATCTACCCTATCAATAATCCCAAAGAATCCAACCTCTCTATCCTCACCATCGCAATTTTTAAAACTCACTTTTCCATTTATCTTACACTCACTCTGATTCAGAACAAAATCTTGCCCTTTTTCAATATCATAATTGATAATATTTTGTGCTAATTGGCGCACCTCCACGATTTTCGCCTCAACTCTACCTGAAAATTGAGAAGAATCGATATTTAACCGCTCAGTAAAGGCATCTACCAATACTCTATCAAACTCTTCACTTATCAATAGACTTTTTAAAGCTACTAAAAACTGAACTCCCTCACAATTTTTTGCCTTTTGATATATAACCTCCAACACTCTATGTAGTATAGAACCACTTGTTGCGCTATCTATCTCTTCTGAAATTTCGAAAGGTGGTCGAATACGTTCAATAGAAGAAAAATAGAATCTTAGCGGACACTCCACAAAATCATAGAGCGACGAGGCACTAAGTGTGCGCCCACCTGTAAGATATTGCTTTAACTTATCGGCAATCTTTTCATCTTTTTCAACCACTAATTCATCTCTCTGGGGTGAAATAATATCAAGATTAAGATTTACTCTCTTAATAGATTCTTTGTGTGGTGATTCCAATAGCAGTTGATGAAGATATCTACTCGGCTCACCACTTAGACTCTCTCCTGCATAAGAGCTATATAGTAGATATACATTTTTTGAACGCTCTAAAAGCCTATAAAAATAGTAGGAGTACATCGCCTCATGGTTTGCGGTAGTTGGTAGGTTGTAACCATAGCGTAGGTTCGATGGAATTAACGAATTTAGAGAGTTTATACTTGGGTAGTTATCCTCACTAAGCGAAAGAATAACTACATTTTCAAAATCAAGATTACGACTCTCCAAAATACCCATCACCTGCATACCAATTAGCGGTTCTCCCTCAAAAGTAACACTGCTACTGCTAAGATATTTCTCAAGCAGAGAGTAAAATACATTCATCGTAACAATATCATCACACCCCTCCATTGAATTACGTAGGCGAATTACCACCTCTAAAGCTCTATTTATATACTCCAACTCTTCTGCTGGAAAATCTTCTGGTAGTAGAGCTACTATCTGCTTAAATATCTGCTCTAGTTTATCGCATAGTAGGTATATATCGGAAGTGGTAGAGAAAAGCAAAGTAGAAAAAGGATTTATCGTAAGCTTTTTTTCATCTATGTAGATATTCATATTCTCGATAGAGTCTACTCGTACCTTTTCAAACTGCTCGCTCTCCTCTTTTGTGAGTATACTTTGAATGTAGTAGTTTGATAGCAATCTAAAAAGCTCTTTATGGTAGAAACGCACCTTTCCATCTCGTATATCTGCACTATAGTGTAGTTTTATAAGAGAGTTTATAAGATGGTAGGCAGCAGTCGACTTTAGGGGATAACCAGAGGTTACATTTAGGTTCTCCACACTATCAGGAATAGAATATAGAAGAGGAATCAGAAGCGACTCGTTTGTAAGTATTACAGCTGTCTCTCTTGATAGCGGTGCACCCTTTGCTTTTGATAAGCTATCGAGTATCTCTCCGACATATTTACAGGCTAAAGTTTCGGATGGAGAATCAATAATTGTAATATTTTTCTCTTTAACAAAGTTATCTTTATTATCGTCATCATTTTTGTTAAATTTACCCGAACCATCTTGCACTAATACGCCCCCACAATCTCTAATAGCATCACCATACCTAACGATATTTTGACGGATAAACATTCCTGCCTCTTGAAATTTATCGTCTATATAGTAGTTGTCGAAGTCCCAAAAAAACAGCGAATCACACTGCTCCTTTAGGTAGTCAAAGAGAGCAGACTCACACTCCGAAAGAGCATTAAACCCAATCACTACGTATCGTTTATCGGTAAGCGACTCTATAGAGCTATCTTTAGTAAGCACCTCAGCAGCTTTACGGTATATCATACCACCATATCCGATACCCTGCTTTTCCAACTCCTTTCTGAACTCACTGTAAATAGCATAGAGAGTGTTCCATATCTTCAAGAACTCTTTTTGCGATGAAGATTGGTCTCGGCCCATACGAAAAGTACCCCAAAAGCGCAAAATCATCTCCTTTTGCTCCTCAGAGAGGTAGTCGAAACGCTCTTCAAGCTCTTTTATATCGTTTATATTTGAGTAAAGTAGCTTTGCATCTACTTTGTAGTTATCTATAGTATCAAAATCCGATAGAATAACCCCTCCCCAGAAATAGAACTTGTCGAAAGTTTCACTGTGGTATCGGCTATACACCTTATAAAGCTCTACAATAAGTTTTATCCTCTCTGCTTCACGTAGAGAGGTTACCGACGACATAAGGGCATTGATAGAGGTAAACTGAGGTTGCCATATTGGTCGCTCTTTTATAAGCGAGGCAATCTCTAGTTTTAGAAACGATGCACCACGTCGGGTGGGCATTATTATATTTAGCTCTGAAATATCGTAACCGTAAAGTTCGAATAGTTTTTGAGCACAATCTTTTAAAAATTTATTATCTTTCATTATATAGTATCGTTTTTAAATAGGGTAAAATAATTATTGGTCTATTTTTAAAAGTGCTATTGGACAATGGCAATAATTGTTTTACACTACTTACCTATCGAAATAGGTCTCTAATGTTGTAACAGAAGGAGCAGTGGGAACAAAGCGATTTAAAAGCACCTCTTGTGGTGAGGTTACGTAGTTCCACTTGTTAATATACCCCTTTTGATAATTTAGCAAAGTCGATAATCTAATCTCTATTGAGTCAAAAATAAGGTTATCGTTACGGATACGAATACCAACTCCTAAACTACCTGCAAAATCGTTTTTAAATGGATTACTGTTCATTCCCAGAGTTGCAACATCACAAAAGTTAAATAGAGCAAAACGAAAACCAAGAACATGCCATGGAGTAAACAGTACATTCTCTTGAGATGCAAAGATACGAGATGTACCATAAAAGTTATCAAACCCAATTCCTCGAAGCCTGTAGTAATAGTTTGTTAAAGATACTCTCTGTCGCTCTCCGTCAAGCATGTTAAACCCACCAGTATAGCCTGTCCTCAAAAATAGACGCAGATTAAAATTCTTCTTAAATCGAAATAGATTCGACATATACATAAGGTCATATTTTACAATAGAACGCTCATAATCAGACTTATTAATATAGGTACTAAATTCAACAGAGGTATTAAAATAGCCAAATAGGCTCTTTTTACCTAGTGAAAATAGGGCACGAGCATAGTAGTAGTCGCCATAACTATCCCACACCTTACCACCAGTTAACTCAGCCTTATAACCATAGGGAATATCTTCTGTATAACCAAAACTATTAATCATATTGGATTGGTAGTAGTTTTCTCTGTATATTCCCAATGTAGAAAGTACCGATTTTGCATCTCTAAAATAGGGATTTTGCTCAAGATTTAAATCGGGTGTGTCGTAAAACTCCATTTTGTCATACCCAACAGTAATAAACGGAGTATTGCCTCTATTACCCCAATTAAACGACTTTCCAAACCATGCAAATTCATTTTTGTAGTCGCTAAGAAATAGAGTATCTACAATACCAAAATTTTGCAGCCATTTATCTCTTAAAAAACCTGCTCCGTAGGCATAATCTCCTGCTTTAACAAAATTTTTCGTTAGCTCAGCCTCCAATTTTAGCCTATCCTCACCATAAGCCGCTTCAGTACGAAAATTGGTGAAACTACCCCACATATTATTAAATACATGCTTGACACCTATAGCGGTATAGGGGTCGAAAGTGGCTTTATTAAAATATTCTGCAATTTCAAAAGTGTTACCATACCCCAAAAAATTTCGATCGTAAACCGAAATTTTAGAATCTTCGTAGGAGACATAACTTAATGCGCCCCCTAACGATAACTTATCACGAGTTACAACCACCAACGCCATAGTTGAGTCGGCAAGAGGCATAGGCGTAATACGGGCATCGGTAAGATAGCCTGTTTGGCGAAGTAAAAATTCGGAGAGAGCTAAGTTGTTAACATTAAAATAGTCGTCCTGTTTTAATAGCATACTCTTTCTTAAAACTCTCGATTTTGTGGTTACATGGAGTGCATTAGTGATATTTGAGCCAAGTCGCTCCATTTTTCGCATTCCTTTTTGGCTACCACCAATTCTTTCAGAAATAAATACAATTGTATCTATCTTATATCCATTAAGATAGGCATAGCGACTATTCTCATCGCTAAATTCACTCTCTTTACCCTCGATTTGTGTATCGCTTCCTGTTCCAGAATAGATATTTTTTACTATAAAAGATAAAAATTTACGATTTTTTTTATTAATTGAATCTATAGGAAGAACATCCTTATCTACCGTCTCATTATAATAGCTATCATCTACTATCTTTATCCCCTCTTTTTGAGATAGTGTGTCGTCAAACTGTTTTTGAGTTTTAAAACTTTTAGAATTAAGGGTGTCAATATTCTGACCATAGATAGTAGATGCACTAACCATAGTCAAAAAAGCTATTAAAAATAGCCGAAGATATTTTTTTATCCTCTTTTCCATTCACCAACTTCCATATCTAAAATTTTGTCGCCATCAATCTTAAATCGAATAGCTGTTCGTACTTTATGAAACCCTTTAATGCCAGCAGCTCCCGGATTTATATGTAGGTGGTCTAACTCTTTATCGTAGATTACCTTTAAGATATGAGAGTGACCACAAACCACTATATTTGGTCGCTCTTTTTTGATTATAGGCTTAATATCTTGGTAGTAGTGCTGTGGATAACCTCCAATATGGGTTACAAATAGCTTAACCCCCTCAATATTAAAGATAGCATCTCTTTTATAGACAATTCTAACTTTGTGGTTATCAATATTACCATAAACCGCCTTAAAATTGTATAATCCCTCTAATCTATCTGCCAAATCCAAATCACCGATATCTCCTGCATGTATCAAAATATCAATATCATCGAAAAAAGCCTCTAATTTTGCATCAAAATAGCCATGCGTGTCTGAAACTACCCCTACTTTTACCATCTAAAATCTGTTTTATGGGGAGTTCTAATAATTGGTATTATTCGATTTTTAGAAGTTCCCTTATCTTAGCAAAGGTAATATAAAAAGTTTAATTTTTTACTTATATTACAATTTATTAAATTTTAATTATTATCTTTGCTCTATATAACTAACCAAAAGACAAAACATGAGAAAAAAATTTACTAAACTACTGCTTTTACTTGCAGCAGCTTCGGCTTCACTACAAGGCTATTCACAAAACAAAGATGTTGTTAAAGATTTTCTAAATAACCGCTTTGGTATGTTTATCCACTTTAATATGGGTACTTTCCACGCTGAGCAGTGGGCACTTCCGGGTCACGACCCAAAATCATTCAATCCTACAGCTCTAAACTGCAATCAATGGGCAGAGGCAGCAGCTTCGGCAAAAATGTCGTATGCAGTCTTTACAACCAAACACCACGATGGTTTCTGTCTTTGGGATAGCTCAGTTACAGAGTATGATGTAGCTAGTAGCTCTTACGAAAGAGATATTGTTAGGGAGTATGTAGATGCTTTTCGCAAAAAAGGTCTGAAAGTAGGTCTATACTTCTCGGTTTGGGATAGACAACATCTAATTGAGAAAAATAACGTATCGAGTTTTGACATAGATTACACAAAAACTCAGCTTACCGAGCTACTTACCAACTACGGTGAAATTACTTGCCTTGTAATTGACGGTTGGGGTTCAGTTTGGGGAAAATGCCCAACATTTGAGGATATACCTTATCACACTCTTGCAGACCATATCCACTCAATTCAGCCAAACTGTCTTGTAATCAACCATAGCTGCAAAACAGATAGCAGTCTTACGCAAGTCGTTCACTACGAGGCTACTCATGGTCAACACTGTCCTTACGACAACACTCTACCTTCACAACAAGGACCTACAATCCAACCAGCTTGGTTTTGGGAGAAAGAGTATGCCTATATGGATTTAAAACCACTTGCTGAAATTCTTAGCGAACTTGATTTTTGCAACTCTCATAACGCAAACTACCTACTTAACGCTGCACCAAACGACAAAGGTCTAATGGATCAAAACGTAGTAGAAAGATTAAAAGAGGTGGGTAGAGCTTGGAAAAAACCTGCTGATATGAAAGAGCTTCCAACGCCAACAAAACCTCATGCAAATGTAAAAGCTATAGCTCAATCTGTTGGAGGAAATGTTGCTCGTAATGTTCTTGATGCCGATTTATTTACATATTGGGAGCCAGAACCTTCACAAATGCAACCATCTATAATTTTAGATTATGGAAAACCTACAACATTCAACAAGCTAGTGTGCGGTGAAGAGGAGAGAACACGAACCACCAAAGCATTTACACTTTCAGCACTAGTTGGAGGAAAATGGGTAAAAATAGTCGAGGGCAAAGATTTAACATTCAACTTTACAGCAAATTTCGAGGATATTACTGCTCAGAAATTTATGTTTACAATCACCGAAAAAAGCGGTTCTCCTAAAATTTCTGAGATAACGCTTGTTCATTATAATAAATTTTAATAACGAGTAACACTAAGTCGTAAAAACTATCTAGTTCATTAAATATTTATAAAAGAGTCTAAAATTATAATTTTAGACTCTTTTTTTGTAAATTATTTCAAAAAACTACAATGTTAATTGTAATATTAAAATAATAATTATAACTTTGTGATATTAATTATTAATTCCTTTAAGCTCTAAAACTTTAATATTATGAAAAAATCAGTGATTTTCAAACTATTACTTCTACTAACAATAGTAAGTTGTAATAATGGTAGCAACACAATAAAAGGTGGTGTTGTAAATTATGAGTTAGGATTAGGCGCATAGAGCGCACTATATTTTAAGGCTTATAGCTTGGTAATGTGACACATGAATATTTAAACTTATAGACAAACCGCATTAAGCCCAGTGCTTTGCATCGTAAATAATGGCAAAATCAAGAATAGAGGGTGTTGTAACGAGTGCGCTCTATGCGCCTAATCCTAATATTCTATTTAACAATAGCCCAAAAGATGAGTTTTAAGTAGGGTAAAATAATTATTGGTGTATTTTTAATAGTGCTATTGGAGATGAGATTTTTTGCTATTGAATCGAAAATATAGTGGTTCTATATTGAGATTTAATAGTGAAAAATAT
>JAWXTR010000110.1:0-8534 GCA_044433365.1 Rikenellaceae bacterium | reverse complement strand
GCGATATTTTTCACTATTAAATCTCAATATAGAACCACTATATTTTCGATTCAATAGCAAAAAATCTCATCTCCAATAGCACTATTAAAAATACACCAATAATTATTTTACCCTACTTAGATATATTTGGTATGATTTTTTTACTATCTTTGAAGTTTAAAAACTATATCTTTATAATTTACAATTTACAATTTATAATTAATAATTAATACCTACCGTATGTGTGGAATAGTTGGATATGTAGGCAGAAGAGATGCCTTTCAAATATTAATAAAGGGTTTACACCGTCTGGAATATAGAGGTTATGATAGTGCAGGCGTTGCCATTTTAGATGAAAGTGGTGAGCTAAACGTCCATAAATGCAAAGGGAAAGTTGCCGCACTTGAAGAGTTTGCCTCAGACAAAAACTGTGTAGGCTCTATCGGTATTGCCCACACTCGTTGGGCTACACATGGCGCACCAAACGATATTAATGCGCATCCACACTGCTCGCAGTCGGGCAAAATTGCGCTTATCCATAATGGAATTATCGAAAATTATGCAGTCTTAAAAAAGGCTCTTATTGAGCACGACTTTACCTTTCAAAGTTGTACCGACTCGGAAGTTCTTGTAAATCTTATAGAGTATATTCGTGAAACAAATGGCTGCACGCTTTTAGAGGCTGTACAAAGAGCTTTAAAACAGGTTGTTGGAGCGTACGCCATTGCTGTTGTCGAAAAAGGCAATCAAGATGAGATTATCGCTGCTCGAAAGAGTAGCCCAATGGTTATTGGTATTGGCAAAGGCGAATATTTTATCGGCTCGGATGCCTCTTCTATTATTGAGTATACCAACGAGATGGTATATGTAGAAGATGAAGAGGTGGTTGTGGTAAATCGTGATAAAAAGCTTAAAATCGTAACCTTAGACAACGTTGAAAATAAAATAAATATCTCAAAACTAGAGATGAGTATTTCGCAGCTCGAAAAGGGGGGCTATCCTCACTTTATGTTAAAAGAAATTTATGAGCAGCCTAAAACAATAGTTGATTGTACACGAGGGCGTATCAATGCCGAAACTCTGGAGGTTACACTATCTGGGATTATCGACAATAGAGAGCGTTTTGTAGGTGCTAAACGAATTATTTTTGTGGCTTGTGGCACCTCTTGGCACGCCTCGCTTATTGGCGAACATCTTTTTGAAGATATTTGTCGTATTCCTGTAGAGGTGGAGTATGCCTCAGAGTTTAGATACCGAAACCCTATCATTAATAGCGACGATGTGGTGATTGCAGTGTCGCAATCAGGCGAAACTGCCGATACCCTAGCAGCTATCGAAATTGCTAAGAAAAAAGGTGCATTTGTATATGGTGTTTGTAATGTTATTGGTTCGTCGATTGCTCGTGCTACTCACTCTGGTTCATATATTCATGTGGGTCCAGAGATTGGAGTCGCTTCGACTAAAGCATTTACAGGACAGGTTACTCTTCTTGCTATGATGGCTCTAGCTATTGCTAAAGAGCGTAGTAGCGTATCAAAAGAGTATAACGATGAGGTGGTTGCAGATTTGGTGCGTTTACCAAAATTGATGGAAGAGATGCTACAAAAGGGCGAAGAGGTGGAAAATCTATCTAAGATATTTACTTATGCTCGCAACTTTATATATCTTGGTCGTGGCTACAACTATCCTACTGCATTAGAGGGTGCACTAAAGCTAAAAGAGATTTCATATATCCATGCTGAAGGTTATCCAGCAGCAGAGATGAAGCATGGTCCTATTGCGCTTATCGACGATGAGATGCCGACGGTGGTTATCGCCACACCTGATAACACTTACGAAAAAACTGTTAGCAACATACAAGAGGTAAAATCTCGTGGAGGTAAGATTGTAGCGGTAATTTCGAAAGATGATACCACAATGGGCGATAGTGCTGACTATGCAATTAGAGTACCTATAATTACTGAGTGTTTGATGCCAATAATTGTGTCGGTTCCGCTTCAACTGCTTGCCTACCATATTGCAATCAATAAGGGACGTGATGTCGACCAACCTCGCAATTTGGCTAAATCGGTAACGGTGGAATAATTCGTAATTCGTAATTTATAATTTATAATTCATAATTTTTTTATTTGCATGAGCAAATTAAATATAGTTTTATACTCTGCTTCTCCACGAAGAAAAGAGCTTTTGGAGGGGATTGGACTGAAATTTAGGGTTGAAAGTGGCTCTGGAGATGAGTCGTTTCCCGAAAATTTAACCCCCAAAGAGATTGCACGTCATATCTCTGAGCAAAAGGCACTATCTTACGATAAACCACTTGAAAAAGAGGATGTAATCTTAACAGCCGATACTATTGTGGTTCTTGATGGTAAGATTTTTGGCAAACCTACCTCACGAGAAGAGGCAATCGAGATGTTACAGGCTCTTTCAGGTCGAAAACATAGCGTTATTACCGCATTTACTATTCGTACCATAAATGAGGTTAAAACTTTTGATGTTGAGACCATTGTGAAGTTTAAACATCTTGATATTGACGAGATTGTATATTATATCGACAACTTCAAACCTTACGATAAAGCTGGTGCCTACGGTATTCAAGAGTGGATTGGGTATATCGGTATCGAAAAAATAGAGGGTTCGTTTTATAATGTTATGGGGCTGCCTGTTAAAAGGGTATATGAGGAGCTTTCGGGGTTAGAGATTAGAGGTTAGAGGTTAGAGGTTAGGGATTAGAGGTTAGGGATTAGAGGTTAGAGATTAGGGGTTAGAGATTAGGGTTCTTTTTTAAGTGACCTAAAATAAATTATAGAAAAAACATATTATAAATATTTTAAGTATGAAGAAATTTTTATCAACTTTGCTACTTTTCGTAGTAGCTATCTCCTCGTTAAGAGCCGAGGAGGGAATGTGGCTTCCAAGCTTGATTGGTAAGTCGAAGATTAAGCAGATGCAGGCTTTAGGTCTGAAACTATCGGCTGAAGATCTTTACAGTGTAAACAATTCATCGCTAAAAGATGCAATTGTAAACTTTGGTGGATGTACTGCTGAGATTATCTCAAAAGAGGGTCTGATCATCACAAACCACCACTGCGGTTTAGGTTATATCCAACGCCATAGTAGCGTTGAGCACGACTACATCACCAACGGTTTTTGGGCTATGAACCATGCTGAGGAGCTTCCTAATGATGGTCTTAAAGTATCGATGTTTATCCGCATGGACGATGTTACTGAAGCTATGAGCAAAGGTATTAAAGAGTCGATGGATGCTGAGAAAAAAGAGGAGGTTTTGGCTAAAAATCGCACAAAAATCGTTGAAGATGCTGTAAAAGGCACTCACTACCGTGCTACGGTTGAATCTATGTACCACTCAAACCAATATTTTTTGTTTGTTTACGAAACTTTCGAAGATGTACGCCTTGTAGGTGCTCCACCTTCAGCAATTGGTAAATTTGGTGGTGATACCGACAACTGGATGTGGCCTCGTCACACTGGCGACTTCTCTATGTTTAGAATCTATGCTGGCAAAGACAACAAACCTGCTCCATATTCTAAAGACAACGTGCCTTACACTCCAAAACGCTCACTTACAATCTCTACAAAAGGGGTTCAACCGGGCGATTTCACAATGGTATATGGCTACCCTGGTCGCACCTACGAATATATCACTTCAGATGCTATAGAGTATATTGCAGAGCTTGGCAATCCTCACAAAATCAACCTACGTACACTACGTCTTGGCGTTATGAACTCTTACCAATCTAAAGACAAAGCGGTAAGAATCCAGTACACTTCAAAAAATGCTGGCGTTTCGAACGCTTGGAAAAAATGGCAAGGTGAGATGAGAGGCGTTCGTCGTCTAGGTGTTGTAGCTGAGAAAGAGGCTTATGAGGCTAAATTCCAAGAGTGGGCAAACGACAAACCAGAGTATAAGGATATTCTTCCAACTTTTGCAAAACTTTATGCTGAGTTAGAGCCTTACGCTTTTGGTGCTGACTACTTTATGGAGGCTTACGGTGCTATTGAGCTTACAAAAATCCCTTCTTATTTCAAAAGAATGAGCGGCGACCAGCTAAAAAGCTATTTAGAGCGTATCTATAAAGATTATTACCAACCTATCGATGAAGAGATTGCTGTAGCAGTTCTTAACGAGTATGCTAAAAATGTCGATAAAGATTTTCAACCTCAAATTCTAAAAGAGAATAGCGGTAAAATCGAAGAGTTTGTAGAAAACCTATATTCTACTACAATCTTCACCTCTAAAGAGAAAACTTTAGCTCTTCTTGATATGAGCGAAAGCGATAGAGCTGCTGCAATTAGTGCCGATCCAGTGTCACAAGTTGCTGCTGCATTCGAAGCGTTCTATGCCGAAAAACTTAGAGATAAAGTCTCGTCATTAAATAGCGAAATAGCCTCTCTTTATACTGGCTACATGAAAGGTATGATGGAGATGGAGCCAGAGCGTGACTTCTTCCCAGATGCAAACTCTACAATTCGTATCGCTTACGGTACAGTCGAAGGATTTAATGCAGCTGATGCAGTTCACTACTCTCACCAATCTACTATCGAGGGTATTATGGAGAAAGATAATCCTGATATTTACGACTATGATGTGCCAGAGCGTCTACGTGAGCTTTATCGCACAAAAGATTATGGTCGTTGGGATGTTGATGGCACAGTGCCAGTAGCATTTATCGCCTCAAACCACACAACTGGGGGCAACTCTGGTAGTCCAGTACTTAACGCAAATGGCGAACTTATTGGTACAAACTTTGATAGATGTTGGGAATCGACTATGAGTGATATTAAATACGACCGTGACCTTTGTCGTAATATCTCTGTTGATGTTCGTTATGTTTTGTTTATTATTGATAAGTTTGCTGGGGCAGGTTATTTAATAGACGAAATGGAACTTAACTAATTTTATAAAAGCCGTCTCGCAGCTCATTTTTAGCACTTCGCTCGATACTGAAACATTCACGTACCGAGGGGTACGCTCATGATTCAGCATCTTCACGAAGCCCTAAAACTGAACTACGATACGACTTTTATCGGGCAGTTTTGTAAAAAAGCTAATAAAGCTGAGAACTACTGAGAAAAGCTGAGAATTTCTGAGAATTACTGAGTAATACTGAGATAAGCTGAGAAAAGCTGAGAACTACTGAGAAAAACAATAATTATTGTAACCAACTCAGTAATTCTCAGCTTTTCTCAGCATTACTCAGCATTACCCAGCTCAGCAATTCTCAGCAATTCTCAGCACTACTCAGTAATACCAAAAAAAACAAAAAAATGAAACAAATACTCCTATCAATCATAACAACCATCCTCACAATCAACATTGCAATAGGCTCAAATGGTGTTATAAAAGGTGTCGTTACCAACAAAACCACACTACAACCTATTGCTTTCGCTACAGTAGTTGTAAATAATAGCACTTCACTAGGTGCTATTTCAGACGAAAATGGACGATATACGATTGAGGGAGTAAAAAGTGGCTATCAATCATTAAACGTCTCAGCTTTTGGGTTTCTACCAACTTCTACCGACAATTTTCTGGTTACAAATGCCGATGCTATCGAAATTAACATCAAACTCGAACCGCTCTCAGTAGATGTTGGCGAAGTGGTGGTAAACGCCTCACCTTACAGCAGCGTTGTAGAGAGTCCAATCTCAAATTATGCCATCCGAAAACAGGAGTTAGAGAAGAGTCCGGGAGGAAATAGAGACATTTCAAAAATAGTACAACTTTCACCTGGTGTGGCATCCGCACCGCAAAATAGAAACGACCTTTTGGTTCGTGGAGGTGGCAGCAACGAGAATCGCTACTACCTCGACGGTATCGAAATACCTATTCTAAACCACTTTGCAGTACAAGGTGGCTCTGGAGGTAGCGCATCGCTTGTAAATACCGACTTTCTAGCAGGGGCAACATTCTACTCCTCAGCATTTCCCTTTGCCGCTTCAAACACGCTTAGCTCAGTGGTAGATATGCAGCTAATTGATGGTAATAGTGAGCGATTAAAGGGTAAATTTACCGTTGGAGCATCCGATTTAGGGATAACTTTCGACACTCCAATCTCAAAAGATGGCAGAACCACAGCTATAGCCTCATACCGCCGTAGCTACTTACAGCTTCTTTTTACCGCCTTAGGGCTTCCTTTTCTACCTGTTTACAACGACTACCAACTAAAAATAAAGCATAAAATCGACGAAACTAGCTCTCTTAGCTATCTTTTAATCGGTTCGTTCGACACAAATAGATTAAATACCGATTTAGAAAACCCTACAGACGAGCAGATATATATGTTAGGATATATCCCTGAAAACGACCAAAATAGCTACACTACAGGATTGGTTTACGACAAAGAATTTGATAGCAGTAGGTCGCTACGCTTGGTTTTATCTCGAAACTACTTTAAAAACTACCTATTTAAATATGACGACAACGACTCATCACTCCCAAAAACGGTAGATATTACGACAAACCAGAGCGACAACCGTTTTAGAGCAGAATACAACTTCTCCACCCCTAACCGCTACCGTTTTCAAGTAGGTACCTCACTAGATTTTTCACAATATAACAGCAATAGCAACCAACTTCTCTACCTTAACGGTAGTGAAACATTCCAACGGTATGATTCCGATTTTAATAAGTTAGATTATGGTGCATTTGCATCGGTAAGCAAGAGCTATTTTGATGGTCATCTATCCATGTCGCTTGCGCTACGTATCGATGGTAGTAGCTACGCCACAACGACAGCCAATCCACTCGAGCAGCTTTCGCCACGCCTAAATGCAATCTATCGTTTCAATCAGAAATTGTCGCTGAACGCCCATATCGGACGCTATTTTGCACTTCCATCTTACACAACTCTTGGCTACGAGAACAGCGATGGTGAGCTTGAAAACAGAGAAAATGGATTAAAATATATTTCGGTCGACCACTACGCTCTAGGGGTTAGTTACGAGCCAAACAGCCGCTCAAAATTCACCGCTGAAGCGTTCTTCAAACACTACGACCACTACCCAGTGTCGCTTATCGACTCTCTAGCTCTTACAACCTCAGATGTGGAGGATTACACCGTTGGCGACGAACCAGTAAAATCGGTAGGCGTAGGTCGTGCCTATGGTTATGAACTAGGTTACCGAAATAGTAATATCCGAAATTGCGTATTTAATATCTCCTACACCAATATGCGCTCAGAATATCAACGCCCCGACGAAAATCTCGAACCTTCTGGTGAATATTTATCATCTGGCTGGGAAATGCGCCATGTTTTAAACTTAGTAGGGATGTATAGCTTTAATCGAAATTGGGATTTGGGTGTAAAATGGCGATTGTCGAGCGGTTTGCCCTACTCTCCTTACGATATGGTAACATCATCATATATAGAGGCTTGGGATGCGCAAAATCGCCCCTATATCGATTACACTCAATATAATAGCTATCGTTTTGATGCCTACCATCAGTTAGATATTCGTGTTGATAAGAACTATTATTTTAAGAAATGGAGCTTAGGTTTCTATTTAGATGTTCAAAATATCTACAATTATAGCGTTGCCGACCAAGATACAGTGCTTCCAGTGGTTAATGCCGATGGGAGCTATATGGTCGATCCTGAGGATGATAGTAGATATGTGATGCAGTCTATCGCAAACACACTTGGCGGCACAGTATTGCCAACATTTGGGGTAGTTGTGACCTTTTAATGGCTCATTCTCAAAATATGTTGTCATTAATTAAAATTTATAGCTCAGCAGTAGAGACGTAGCCCTGCTACGTCTGTAACATAAATCGTTATGTTTTAAAGAAGGGGTTGTTTAAAATAATTCGGGGGTGTGTTTAGACGTAGCAGGGCTACGTCTCTACCTGTGCGGTGTTATGTTTTAAAGAAGGGGGTTGAAAACGAATCGGGGTGTTGGCGACTCAGCAGTAGAGACGTAGCCCTGCTACGTCTGTAACATAACAGCAGTAGGTTATTGTTTTTAGGCAAATTCATGTAGATTTGCAGTATAAAAAAAGGATGCCATAAAGACATCCCTAACATTATTAACCTTGGGTGGAAGACGGGGCTCGAACCCGCGGCCTTCGGAACCACAATCCGACGCTCTAACCAACTGAGCTACAACCACCATTTGATTTTGATGGTGCAAAGATAAGAATAAAATATTTATTTACAAAATTTTTTTGATTTTTTTTTAATTAAGTAGGGTAAAATAATTATTGGTGTATTTTTAAAAGTGCTATTGGAGATGAGATTTTTTGCTATTGAATCGAAAATATAGTGGTTCTATATTGAGATTTAATAGTGAAAAATATCGCTCCAAGAGTGCTATTAAGAATATGGCAATAATTGTTTTACACTACTTATTTAGAAGTTCCCTTAAAAAAATTCAAAAAAATTTCAAAAAAATTTGGAAGTTCAAAAAAATGTATTACCTTTGCAGAGCAATTCAGAAAAAGGAATAGCAATTAAGGGAGCATAGCTCAGCTGGTTCAGAGCACCTGCCTTACAAGCAGGGGGTCATAGGTTCGAATCCTATTGTTCCCACAT
>JAWXTR010000109.1:0-8665 GCA_044433365.1 Rikenellaceae bacterium | reverse complement strand
TTTGCAAAATCCAAATCTAAAACCTCAAAATAAAAAATCGAATAAAACCAATTATTAGAACTCCCCTACATTTTAGGGAGGTATCTTTGTGCCTGTGCATCTACAACACCTAGTGATATAAATGCTATTAGTAGTAATAGAAATTTTTTCATTATTTATTCATTACTTTTAGTTGGCTAACAACTCGTGCATTAACAATATCAGAGTTTTCGATGGTAAATGATTGATGACGACCTCCATTTTTTTCGTGCATCTGAACTATCAGTTGTTTATCATCTGCAATAGTAAATTTATCAAAAGCAAAAACTGTTCGTTGCTTATCTCGTCCATCAACTCGCAACACATAATTATATGCTCTAATAGGGCTAATCACCTTTTCCCCGATAGCAGTGCGTTTTAAGAGCTTTTTATCAACTATCTTAAAAGTTATGTAGTCAATATCATAAGGAATATTTGTCATATTCTTAATCTCTGTATGGAAATAGAGTAATCCGTTGTGAGTATATATGCCATTTAACAAATACTGAACACCAAAGAGTTTTGAACCAATATGCTTTACCTTTCGTTTATTGTTTTTATAGATTGATTCCATCATTAGATGAACAAGTTTTGGCGACTCATTACCAAGTTCAGAAAGGTATATATCTAGCGAATTATTCGGACTATTTACGCTGCTACCATCGTGAATAAAATCTATCATCTCAATATTTAAAAGGCTAGGTTCTGCGGCATATCTTACATTAAAAGTATAGAAACTACCACTTTCAGTAATTACAGATAGGTTGGTTTCATCACTAAAGTTCTCTACAGTTGATTTTACTCTTATTACATTCTCTGCTCCATCGGCTTTAGCAGCAATTAGATTAGATGAGCCTAAATCTACATATTTAACACCGCTAGGAAAAATGACATGAACAGTTTTATTGTAGGTCACCTCCAGTCCATGTGGAGGTATCATTCTATCGTAGTTAATATCTTTTGTAAAACCATTATATGGTGTAGATGGTTGGTAATTTTCATATTTTGAGCTATCTTCTAAAATTAATACCTCATTATTATGCTCTTGTGCATTTACTAAAGTTGTTATTCCTACTAGAAATAGCGTTAAGATTGATTTTCTCATGATTAATTGAATTTATTATGGGGAGTTCTAATTTCTGGATTTTGAGAGATTTTTCTTTTTAAGGCTTTAGGTTTGGATTTTATAAAAACACGCTGTAGTGGATCTTACCGCTTGGTTTTGTAAAATTCAAAGATGAAGCCTTAAAAAGGAAAAGCTCCGAAAGCTAGAATTTAGAAGTTCCCTTATATAGCATTACCTGATAGCCAGATTTAAGATGTACTTTTACCTCTCTCATTTTTTTATTTACATACTGTGAAGCTCCTTGAATTGCACCTTTGCCTACATCGGTTAATATCTGTCCTCCTGCACTCTGCTGATTTAGATTAATTGTTGTACCCATACTTGAACCTAAATTGGCCGCTACCTCCTTTATAGCATTTACCTCCGAAAGATTCGGTATAAATATCCCCTCTAATCCATTGTTATCCATAACTACAATATTTACAGGCATAATGTAGCCTTTATACTCAATGGTAGAGATATTAATATATAGTCTTTCTCCTTGAATCTTACAGCTGCCTATCACAATAGCATTTTTAGGTAAAATTCTATCTCCAACACTCATCTTTTCAGTTATTCGAAGCTGTAAAGTCTGCCCATCCATAACTGTCTGATTGAAGTTTACAATAGCAGATATAGTGTTTCTTTCATCATCTAAACTACCACCAATTGCAGTATTAAAACCAAGATTACGTGGTTTTGAGTAGGCAACCACAAAATCCTTATCACTAAGAGGATTAGATATATTTGATACTACACTCTGTTTGACTACTCCAATACTGTTACTATTTGTATCTTCATACTTTACACTGCTACTCTCTGTTTTAACTGCATTATCATCATTTAAAGAGTTTATAGTTTTTGTATCCTTTTCGTTAGGCATATTATATTTAGCTGCTAATTCATAAGATTTTTCGATTAATGTAATTTGATCATCAATACCCATTGCAGGTTGCAGCTGCTGATTTATTTCTAGTTGCTGCTTTAGCTCATTAATCTCAGCCTTTAACTGCTGTTTTTCATCATCTTCTATTGGGGTATCGTAGAAATTACCCAATGTTTTATTCATCTGACGATACGCCTCAGTAGATGCTTCAACCCTCTGTTGAGCAGTAGGTTTTTCACTACTACTAATCTCTTTATCTTGCGATGGGGTTAACTCTACTTTTACCTTCTGCTCAATCATATTATCGGCTAAAGTTTTGATAACCTCTCGCTGCTCACTATCTTTATTTATAGACTCTTTTTCGTAAGCATCTTGTTTGTCGTTTGCCATCTCCTCTTGCATCGCCTCTGGAACAGTTGCATTAAATCCATTGCTGCCTAACTTCTCTCCCTCTTTAGAGTTTGATAAAGACGACCATGTAATTAAAAAGACAGTTAATACTATTAAAGGATAGATAATAAAATTCTCAATCCTCTTTCTTTTTATTTTATCCATAAAATATTAAATTTTAGAAGTTCCCCTATGTTTATAACAAATAATACAAGCAAAAAAAGTAACATGGACAACAACACTATTTTTCGTTGAATAGGCGATAATTTTTCACATTTTTCATAAAAGATAGTGTCAAGTTTTATAACTATTTTTCTCATCGCTCATAAACTCTAATATCACTATTATCCTCAATCTTAAAGTTTTCGATAATAAAACCGTGAGGATTATTATCTGAGCGAACAGAGTTTTGAAGATAACACGACGTTACTAAATTTCGCTCTGTTACATTCGACTGACGAATAATCATCTGCTTTGCATAACACTTAATACTGTATGGATAGGTGTCAAAATCACATTTAATACTATCTACCTCAATACGTTGATTGATATTACCCGATATAATTCGATTATAATACCCCTTTTCGGCAAAATCGTTATGGTAGTAGAAAGCACTTTTATCTGCCATTAATAGTGCCCGCATAATATTGCTTTCGATGGCTGCCTTATCGGGAGCTAGGGTGAAAAACAGTTCATGAAAACGCTTTACGTGCTCCTTTGCCTCTACGGGTCTATTTTGCTCTAAGTCTTGCGATAGTGCTAAGATTAGCGACTTACCATTATCAAGTACATATATCTTTTCTCGTTGTTCTTGGGCAAAATCGTATGATTTCCACACTGAATAACCCGTTACTAACGTACACATTCCCAAAAGATAATACTAAAAAGTCGTATCTGTTTAAAACTCGACTCAATGTTTTTTAATGATTTAAATTCCACTTATTTAATTATTAATTGTGAATTATAATTTAGCGTCCAACAAGACGCCCAGTAATATTTCCTGCTGTTGCACCTGCTGCACTTCCTACAATGCTACCTGCTTTTGATGCTACGTTGTTTACATTGCGATTATATTGTCCAGCACCTCCTGCTTGAATAATCCAATTTGCAACGGTTGGAATAGTGAAGTAACCTATAATCCCAATTATTAAAAATACTATATAGACTCCATTACTTGCCTCTACCGAGTAGTTAGGGTTGTTTTGAAGTTCTATAATATCTTTTTGTAACATCAAGACCTGAATCCTTGCTATTATAGAGCTGAAAATATCAGATATTGGAAGCCATAAATAGATTGAAACATATCTGCTAACCCACTGTATTAATGAGCTTTGAAAACCGTTCCATACCGATATAGCAAAAGCAATTGGTCCTAGTATCGACAGCACTACAAGAAAAAAAGTACGAAGAACATCTATAACAAGTGCAGCTGCTGCAAACATTAGCTCTAACACCTCTCTAAAGAAGTCTCGAATCATCTTTTTCGTTTGATATGTTCCTCTTTCGATATACATCCCTGCCATAGTTACCATATCGTCTCCACTCCAGCCTAGCTCTTCGAGTTTCTTATCAAACTCTTCATCGCTTGATAGATAAGCTGTTTCAGGGTTTCGTCTAATTGCCTCAAACTCTAGTTCATCTTTCTGCTTTTGATACTTTTCCATATCAAAAGTTTGCGTTTAGAGAAGCTGATGAGTACCCTGCACTACAGGTGATAATATGCCATTTAACGAACCTATCACCAAATTAGGGAATAAAATTATACATATCCCAATTGCAAATGGTCTAAGCATTGGATATACATCTATCGGCTCAGAGCGAGCTAAAGATTGCCATACCTTTGTGGCAATAAAGATTAATGCTCCCAAACCTGCTAACACCCTTGCTACTGTTGTCATATCTGAGCATAGCGGCATCATATCGGTGTAGAGATTACGTAGTATTAAGTGTAGTGATTCAAAGTTATTCATTAATAATTTATAGTTTATAATTTATCATTAAATTACCTACCAATATTTATTGTAAACATCGCTATATAGTGCTACAATCGCATCGCTATCGCCAGCCTTTTTAGCACGTAGATAACTGACAGATATATTCTTATTGGTAAAATAGCTAACTAGGTTGCGATACTGTAAAACCTCATGATAACAACCCTCTATCATCTCCATCCGCTCCCTATCACTCATAGAGAAAGACGAGGGAGTGATAATCTCTTTTAGCTCAGCAACAGTTTCACTGCTTAACTCTAATAGTTTTGTGTAACCAAAAGCTATTGCACTTAGCTCTTCAATTGTGAAGTTGTCATCGGTCATCATCACTTGAAAGCTATTGACGTAAATATCAGATATTTCACCAACCATTAAAATAGTTTGCTGTACTTTACGAGCATCTTTTACCAAATTATTTACCGACTTTAATGCATCATAGAACTCCTTTCCTTGGTCGTATATCTTTTTGGTCTCTTTGAAATTATCAGCCATATTTGATACAGTCTTTGATGTCTCTAAAACATTCTTTGTAGTATTAATAATACTTTGAGCTAGATTTGTTGGGTCGAACGTAACCCACTGTGCTTGTGCTTTATTTGCCGTAAATAAACACACGGCACACATTATCATTAAAATCTTTATTCTCATTACTTTTTACGTTTTTCTGATGAAAGTTGTTTTATCGCCATCTCAATATCGCCACCCAATTTTTCGGTGCGCTCTGCAACCTCTAATTTTTCAAGCTCTTCGGTTGTATAGGCAAGATATTCTTCTGTGCTCACCTCAGTTGCATAAACTGCCGATTGAGCACCGCCTAAGCCAATCCATACCTCCTTATATATTCGGTTGGGACTGTTTGCCATATTGATAGAGAGTATTTGCCCTTTCTCTTTATCAGTAAGACCCAAAAGGTTTTGGATAGAGTCAAACTTATTCATATACTTGCGTTGGTCTAGCAATATTTTACAATCGGAGTTATTGATAATGGCATCTTTAACAATCGGTGAAGCGATAATATCGTCTACCTCTTGCGTTACCACTATTGCCTCTCCGTAGAACTTACGAACAGTTTTATAGAGGTATTTCAAATACTCACTCATACTCGGAGAGGTCAGTGCTTTCCAAGCCTCCTCGACAATGAGCTGTTTTCTGACACCTTTTAATCTTCGCATTTTGTTGATAAAGGCTTCCATAATAATGATAGTCACCACTGGAAATAGATCGGCATTATCTTTTATCGCATCAATTTCAAAGACTATAAAGCGTTTATTAAGCAAGTCTATATTCTTATCTGAGTTTAAAAGAAAATCAAAGCGACCACCTCTATAATACTGTATAAGTGTGGTTAAAAAGTTGTCTATATTAAAATCAGCTTTTTCAACTTTAATAGGTCGATTTTCTAACTCTTTACGATATTCATCTCTCATAAACTCATAAAAGGTGTTGAAATTAGGGGTTATGTCTCGATTGTTTCTAATCTTATGGATATATGCCGAAACAGCACTCCCTAGCTCACCCGACTCAGTTTTGCTAATTTTATCGTCATTGCTTTTCCATAGGGTTAAAAGCAATGTTTTAATAGAGTCTTGTTTCTCTATATCAAACTGATAATCGTTCGTAAAAAAAGGGTTAAAACTAATTGGATTTTCATTGGTATATGTAAAATATACTCCATCATCACCCTTAGTCTTGCGATTAATCATATTACAAAGACCCTGATATGAGTTACCCGTATCAACCAACACCACGTGTGTGCCCTGCTCATAATATTGACGAACCATATGATTCATAAAAAACGATTTTCCACTTCCCGATGGTCCTAACACAAATTTATTTCTATTTGTAATAATTCCTCGTTTCATTGGCAAGTCTGAAATATCTATATGCAGTGGTTTACCTGTTAGGCGGTCTACCATTTTAATTCCGAAAGGTGATGGTGAATTTTTATAGTTGGTCTCCTCATTAAATAGGCATACAGCCTGCTCAATAAAGGTATAGAAGCTCTCCTCTGCTGGAAAATCAGCTGCGTTACCTGCTATTGCAGCCCAATAAAGTGTTGGAATATCTACTGTATTATATCTTGGCTTACAGTTCATAAGAGATATTTGTTTTCCTACCTCATTTTTTATCTGCTTTACCTCATCTTTGCTATCACCCCAAGCAATTACATTATAGTGTGCCCTTACTGATGTTAAACCTAATGAGTGTGCCTCATTTAGGTACATATCTATCCACTCTTTATTTATCTGATTACTTCTACTATATTTAGATAGTGAGTGCATATTTTTAGCACTTTTTTCAAACTGTTGTAGATTCTCATCGCTATTATCAATAAAAATATATTGATTGTAGATATGGTTACACGAAAGCAGCAGACCAATAGGTGCAGCAAAACTTAACCTACATTCGCTTCTATCGGTTGAGAGTTTTTCAAAGCGACAACCAGTAGCCACACGTGAGGGCATATCCTCTGCATCCGAGAGAGTATGTAGACAGATAATATTATCGCCTATCATCATCTGATTCTCATCTATTGAAATATCTTTTAAAGTGGTTGTGTCTTTTTGAGAGAGTGTAAAATATTGCTCAATTACTCCTGCTTTGTCAAAACTACCCACAATTTCATCTTCGTTGAGTTGGCTTAATCTAACCAATCCACTCTCATTTATTATGCTTTCAAATTGACTTACTGATTCTAAAAATCTTGCTACAATATCTTTATCCAACTCTTTAGGTGTGATATAACCTCTACATAGAGTTGAAAAGTTGCTTTTTGATTGGCTACGCTGCTTTGTAGTTTTTGTTACAAATAGATAACAGGTGTGATTAAGGTATGGTCTTTCAAAAAAGTGGCGTTCAAAAGAGTTGCTAAGAAAACTATTATCCTCACTAATTCGAGGTTCATACTCCTCTCTAATAAACCAATCTTGCTTATGAATTATGGAGTGGTTTGGCAACACTTTTATCGCCTTTACCCAAGATGAGTGTATAGCTTCATAATCGGAAGAGTCTACTGTATATAATTCAGGCAGTTCCACCTTAAAGCAGACAGTAATATCAGCACCTTTACTTACTATACAGCCATTCTCAACCGATAATAGAGGAAATTTACTCTCTAGTGTTGAAATATTTAGTTTATTTATCATTCTGTTTTGTATTAAATAATCGAGGTATTTGGCGTCGGTTAATTATATATCTTGGTTGATAACCTCTAGCGGTACGTTTCATTAATCCATGCTCTCCATATTTTGCGTTTAATGAGAAGGTTTGTTTAGTAAGCACCAACCCGCTAATTACAGTAAATGTGATAGATATTGATTGAGAAGTGCCCACCATATACATTATAATATAGATAAGGAATATTGCTAATAACCCTCCTGCTAGAATAAATATATATTGAGACTTTAACCCTTGAAATTCAACTGTTTTACCAATACCTCGGTTAATCTGAAATTCAGCCATTCTTCTTAAGGGGAGTTCTAATAATTGGTTTTATTCGATTTTTTATTTTGAGGTTTTAGATTTGGATTTTGCAAAATGTGAGCGTAGCGGTGCCTACGTAAGCATTTTGTAAAATTCAAAGATGAAGCCTCAAAATGAAAAAGCGTTAAAATCCAATTATTAGAAGTTCCCTTAATAATTAAATTATCTTAGAGGAAGAACGAACGAAGTATTGTAGCTGCTACAATCAAGAAAATACACGCTCCAAACCACGATGCAGCGGTCTTTGATGTATCGGGGTCACCAGATGAGAATTTTCCGTAAACCTTAACACCACCAATAAGACCCACAACAGCACCAATAGCATAAGGGAACTTCTAAAATCTGACTTTCGGAACTTTTCCGTTTTAAGGCTTCATCTTTGAATTTTACAAACAAAAGCGGTAGGAGCCACTACAGCTCATATTTGTAAAATCCAAACCTAAAGCCTTAAAACAAAAAATCTCTCAAAATCCAGAATTTAGAATTCCCCTTTAATTAATTTAGTTGCAGGATCAAAATAGGATGTTACTAATGATGTAGCCTCTGTAATACCTGCTAAACCATTACCTTGAGCATAGCTTACAGTAGTTACTGCCATAAGCACAAGTGACATCAAAGCACTCGTAAGACGAATACCCCTTTTTACTTTTTTTGTCATAAATAGTTTTTGAAATGGTGCTATGAGGATTGGATGGTCCCCATAGCGATTAATACTTATTTCACTTTGCTCTTTTATCCGAGCAGGACTTTAGTGGTAGGTTGATTCACTCAACCATAGTTTCTTTGTTTCAT
>JAWXTR010000108.1:0-8927 GCA_044433365.1 Rikenellaceae bacterium | reverse complement strand
GCGATATTTTTTACTATTAAATCTCAATATAGAACCACTATATTTTCGATTCAATAGCAAAAAATCTCATCTCCAATAGCACTATTAAAAATACACCAATAATTATTTTACCCTACTTAAAAACAAAAAAAAGTGGTGAAAATATTTTTTTTCATCACTTTTTTTACTGTTTTAAAAAAATAGCCAATATAAAATTTGATTTAGTTTTAGTGGTCAAATATAAAATATATATTTTAAAGATGGTTAAATTATAGGTTTTATATTTGAAAGGATTTGGGTAGAAACTTATCTTTTTTTTATGGTTGAGATTAATACAAAATTACTACTTTTGTATTGTTGAAATGAGAAATGACTAACCATTTTTGTGCTGTTAAAGTATTAAAAATGAGTGATTTACTTATTTTGGTTACAGTTGGTGATAAAAATAAAATATTCACTTTTAAAAACAAACCAAAACTCATAAAAACAGTAAAAAATAGTAAAAAACAATAGAGATATAAACATAAATAATTTAAAAAAGAAAGTTATGAGTACATTGAGATTTGAGCTTCTAAAAGAGGCTTTAAGTAGAAAAGCTTTAAAAGTTGACGATTCTGTTCGTCCTGCTGATGAGTTTGGTAAATACACATTTAATCGTCAAAAGATGCAAAAGTATCTTTCGAAACAAACTTATAAAGCTTTAACTGACTCAATCGATAATGGTCTACCTTTAGATAGAGCAATTGCTGATGGTGTTGCTACAGGTATGAAGCAGTGGGCTTCTGAGCTAGGTGCTACACACTATACACACTGGTTTCAACCTCTAACAGGTGGTACAGCTGAAAAACATGATGCGTTTGTTGAGCCTGATGGTGCAGGTGGTGTAATTGAAGAGTTTTCGGGCAAACTACTTGTTCAACAAGAGCCAGATGCTTCTTCTTTCCCTAATGGTGGTCTACGCAACACTTTCGAAGCTCGTGGATATTCTGCTTGGGATCCATCATCTCCAGCTTTTGTGGTAGGCGACACACTTTGTATTCCTACAGTATTTATTGCTTACACTGGTGAGGCACTTGACTATAAAACTCCGCTTCTTCGTTCTATCAATGCTGTTGACAAAGCTGCAACTGCTGTTTGTAACTATTTCGATGAAAAAGTTTCACATGTTGTATCTTACTTAGGTTGGGAACAAGAGTATTTCTTAATTGATGAGTCGCTTTTCGTTGGTCGTCACGACTTAGTAATGACAGGTCGTACTCTAATGGGTCACGAAAGTGCTAAAAACCAGCAGTTAGAGGATCACTATTTTGGTGCTATTCCTTCTCGTGTATTAGCATTTATGACAGATCTTGAAAGAGAAGCTTTAAAACTTGGTATTCCTGTTAAAACTCGTCACAATGAGGTTGCACCTAACCAATTTGAGTTAGCTCCTGTATATGAAGAGATGAACCTTGCTAACGACCACAATATCCTTCTTATGTCGGTAATGAAAAAGGTTGCTCGTCGTCACTGTTTCCGTGTTCTTCTTCACGAAAAACCATTTAAAGGCGTAAACGGTTCGGGTAAACACAACAACTGGAGTATGGGTACTGACACTGGTGTTAATCTATTCTCTCCGGGTAAAAATCCAATGGAAAACTTGCAGTTTATCACATTCTTAGTGAATACAATGATGGCTGTATACAAACATAACGGTCTACTTAAAGCATCTATCAGCTCTGCTACTAATGCTCACCGTCTTGGTGCTAACGAGGCTCCTCCAGCAATTATCTCTACATTCTTAGGTAAGCAAGTGAGCGACGCTCTTGATAAATTAGAGGCTGTAGATACTGATGATGTTATCACATTCGACGAAAAAGTTGCTATCCAATTAGGTGTTGCACATCTTCCATCGGTTCTTCTTGATAATACAGACCGTAACCGTACATCTCCATTTGCATTTACTGGTAACCGCTTTGAGTTCCGTGCTGTAGGTTCTACTGCAAACTGTGCCGACTCTATGTTGACTCTAAATACAGTTGTTGCAAGTCAGCTTATCGATTTTAAAGCTGAAGTTGATGCTTTAATGGCAGGTGGAATGGCAAAAGAGCCAGCTATCGTATCGGTTCTTAAAAAATATATTGGTGATTGTAGAGCTATCCACTTCGAAGGAAATGGTTATAGCGATGAGTGGAAAGAAGAGGCTGCAAAACGTGGCTTAGATTGCGAAACTAGCGTACCTCTTATCTTCGACAACTTCCTATCGGCTGAGTCTCTTGCAGTATTCGAAAAATGTGGTGTACTTTCACATGCTGAAATGGAATCTCGTTGCGAAGTTAAATGGGAGACTTACACTAAGAAAATTCAAATCGAATCACGTGTTCTTGGCGATTTAGCAATGAATCATATCGTTCCTGTTGCTTCTAGCTACCAATCAGTGCTTCTTGATAATGTATACAAAATCAAAGCTCTATTTAGCGAAGAGGAGTATGAGACTATGAGTTGTCAAGATAAGAAAATTATCCGTGAAATTAGCGAGCGTATCGACTTTATCACAACTAAAACAGCTGAGATGATTGAAACTCGTAAAAAACTTAACGTTATCGAAAGTGAAAGAGAAAAAGCTATCGGTTATCACGACGAGATTGTTACTATGATGGATGCTATTCGCTACCATATCGACAAACTAGAGCTTACAGTTGACGATAGAATGTGGACTCTACCTAAATATAGAGAAATCCTATTCAATAGATAGTAGTAACTATTCCTAGATGGATTAAATAATTTATTACATATTTAATAAGTTATTTATATATATAAATTCTCTCATTTTTAAGCTAAAAATAAATTTAATAGCTTGAAAATGAGAGAATTTCGAATATTATGTGGTTATTGTTGAGTATAAATTTTCAACAAAACAGTGTACAAAAAAACAAGATTGATTAAAAATGATATACGATAATTTAGAATATGCAAAAAGTGGGCAGATGCTTTACAATCCTGACTACGAGCATGATGCTTGTGGGGTAGGGCTTCTTCTAAACATAGATGGTAAGAAGTCGCATAAGATTGTAGATGATGGTCTGTTGGTGCTCGAAAACATGGTGCACCGTGGTGCAGAGGGTGCTGATGTAAATAGTGGTGATGGGGCAGGTATAATGCTTCAAATTCCTCATGAATTTATCCTTCTACAAGGTATAGCAGTTCCAGAAAAGGGTTGTTATGGTACAGGTCTACTATTTACTCCAAAAGATGAGAAGCGTCAAGAGTTAATTTTAGAGACTTTGACTAGCGAAGCGGCAAAAGAGGGGTTAACTCTTATGGCGGTTCGTTCAGTTCCTACCGATAACTCAATGTTAGGACCTGCTGCTAAGGCTGCTGAGCCAGCAATCAAACAGGTGTTTATCATAGAAGATAAAAGTAGCGAGTTAACACTTGAAGTTAAGCTATATCGCCTACGTAGACGTTTAGAAAAGGGTTGTAGCGATATATATTTCCCTAGTCTATCATCAAAAAATATTATTTATAAGGGGATGTTATCCTCTACTCAGCTTCGCCACTACTTCTTAGATCTTCAAAACAGATCGTTTACAAGTGGAATAGCTCTAGTACACTCACGTTTCAGTACAAACACCTTCCCAACTTGGGCATTGGCTCAGCCTTTCCGCCTTTTGGGTCATAATGGTGAGATTAATACTATCCGTGGTAATAGGCTTTGGAGTGAGGCACGTGAGAGTGTGCTTCAATCGCCTAATTTGGGTGATGAAGATATTATCAACCCTGTAGTGCAGAAAGGTATGAGCGATAGTGCTTCGTTAGATAATATGTTAGAGTTCTTTACTATGAGTGGAATGTCGCTACCTCATGCCTTAGCGATGTTGGTGCCACAAAGTTTTAGCACCAAAAATCCTATCTCTCCAGAGCTAAAGGCATTCTACGAATACCACTCAATTATGATGGAGGCGTGGGATGGTCCAGCCACTCTACTATTCTCGGATGGTCGTTATGCTGGTGGTATGTTGGATAGAAATGGTCTACGTCCTGCACGTTATGCACGCACCTCGGATGGTATGATGGTGATTGCATCGGAGGCTGGAGTGCTTGCTCTTGATAGTGGCAATGTAGTTGAGCGAGGACGTTTAGAACCGGGCAAAATAATGGTTGTCGACACACATACAGGTCAGATAATGTATGATGAACAGATAAAAAGCTCTTTAGCAGCAATGAACCCTTATGGTGAGTGGCTACGTAAAAATAGAATACATCTTGAAGATATCACCTCAGGTCGTAAAGTATCGTCGACAATCGAAAATCTCGATACTCTACAGAGTGCTTTTGGTTATTTTAATGAAGAGATTGAAAAACTGTTAATACCAATGGCGCAAGAGTCGCACGAGCCTATAGGTTCGATGGGTAACGACACTCCAGTAGCACTTTTTGCCGATAAACCGCAAACAATCTTCAACTATTTCCGTCAACAGTTTGCACAAGTTACCAACCCACCTATCGACCCTATCCGTGAGGAGCTAGTGATGTCGCTAGAGGGTTATATTGGTGCTATCGACAAAAACCTACTTGAGCCTTCGGCACAACACTGTAAGATGGTACACGTTAAACAGCCAATTCTTACAAATCGTGATATAGATATCCTACGCCATATCGATTATAAAGGTTTCCGTACAATGAACCTAGATATGACTTTTGCAGTTAGTGAGGGTGTAGAGGGTATGAAAAGCGCAGTAGAGAGCCTTTGTGAAGCGGCAGAAAATGCAGTAGAGGAGCAATTCAACTACATTATCCTTTCAGATAAAGGAGTAAATGCTGAGCGTGCTGCAATTCCAGCAGTAATGGCTATTTCGGCTGTTCACCACCATCTTATCGCAAAACATAAACGTACAAAAACAGCTCTTATTATCGAAACAGGTCAGGCTCGTGAGGTTATGCACTTCGCTCTGCTTACAGGTTTTGGTGCAAGTGCTATCAACCCTTATGTTGCCTACGGTATAATAGACAAAGCGGTAAAGGATGGAGCAATTTCGCTCGACTACCAAACAGCTGAGAAAAACTTTATTAAAGCTGTAGGTAAGGGTCTACTGAAAATTATGTCGAAGATGGGTATCTCGACAATTGGCTCATATCGTGGTGCTAAGCTATTTGAAGCTGTAGGATTATCGACTGCTTTTTGTGAAAAATATTTCCCATCGTTATCTTCTGCAATTGGAGGCTCTGACGAGGAGGATATTTTCGAGGATGTAATGAAATTCCACACTGCTGCCTACTCCGGTAGTGGCAATGGCGACTTAGGTTTCTTCTCATTCCGCAAAGAGGGTGAACGCCACGCTTGGAATCCAGAAACTATCGCAAAACTTCAAATTGCAACACGTCTTGGCGATTACAACAAATTTAAAGAGTATACTTCTATTATAAATAGTCAAATAGAACCTCTATTTATCCGTGATAGACTCACTTATGAGCCAAATCCGATAGATATCTCGCTTGTAGAGCCAGTGGAGAGCATTCTAAAACGTTTTGTTACAGGTGCAATGTCGTTTGGTTCGATTAGTAAAGAGGCGCATGAGGCTTTGGCTATTGCTATGAACCGTATTGGTGGTAAAAGTAATACGGGCGAGGGTGGTGAAGACCCAGAACGTTTCGCACCACGTGAAAATGGCGACTCAGCAAGAAGTGCTATCAAACAGGTTGCATCAGGACGTTTCGGGGTAACTACAAACTACCTAGTAAATGCCGACGAACTTCAAATTAAAGTGGCACAAGGTGCTAAACCGGGTGAGGGTGGTCAGCTTCCAGGTTATAAAGTCGACGAAATTATTGCAAAAACTCGTCACTCAATCCCTGGTATCTCTCTTATCTCTCCTCCACCTCACCACGACATCTACTCAATCGAAGATTTAGCACAGCTAATCTACGACCTTAAAAATGTAAATCCAAAGGCTCGTATTAGTGTTAAACTTGTATCAGAGAGCGGAATCGGAACAATTGCAGCAGGTGTTGCTAAAGCAAAAGCCGATGCAATCATTATTAGTGGTTGTGAGGGTGGTACAGGTGCTAGTCCATCTAGCTCTATACGTCATACAGGTATACCATCAGAGATTGGACTTGCGGAGGTGCAACAAACTTTGATTATTAATAACCTACGTTCACGTGTATCGCTTCAAGTTGATGGTCAAATCAAAACAGGTCGTGATATTGTTATCGAGGCGATGTTGGGTGCTGAAGAGTTTGGTTTTGCAACAAGTGCACTTATCGTGCTGGGATGTGTAATGATGCGTAAATGCCACTTAAACACCTGCCCTGTAGGTGTGGCAACTCAAAATGCAGAGCTTCGAGGTCGTTTTAAAGGCGATGCCGACTACTTAGTCAACTTCTTTACTTTCTTAGCTGAAGAGGTTCGTGAAATTCTTGCTGAAATGGGCTTCACAAAATTGGATGCTATTATCGGTCGTACCGATTTGCTTACAGTTAAGGCTCCAACAGGTATTTCTAAAGTTGATAAGGCAGATTTCTCAAAAATTCTTGCTGCAGCACCTCTATGCAAAACAAATAGCTTACGCAAAGAGATAGAGCAAGAAAAAGACGAAATTTCGGCAATTAGACGCACACTTTTAGATAGTGCAAAAGGTTCGATAGAGAATAAAATCAAAACAAATGCTACCTTTACAGTCTGTAACACCGACCGTGCGGTGGGAGCTACACTTGCAGGTGAAGTGGCAATGCGCTATGGCGAAGAGGGGCTTCCAAACGACTGTTTTATAGCCTCATTTAAAGGCTCAGCAGGTCAAAGTTTTGGTGCTTTCCTTACAAAAGGTCTAACTTTTGTGCTTGAAGGTGAGGCTAACGACTATTTAGGTAAAGGTCTTTCGGGTGGTAAAATTATCGTAAAACCATCGGTTGAATCCACTTTTAACGCCGCAGAAAATGTTATTGCAGGTAATACACTTCTTTATGGTGCAACCTCTGGTGAGGTCTATATCAGCGGTAAAGTTGGTGAGCGTTTTTGTATCAGAAATAGTGGTGTACGCACTGTTGTTGAGGGTGCTGGCGAACACTGTTGTGAGTATATGACTGGAGGACGTGTTGTAGTGCTTGGAGCAACTGGTTCGAACTTTGGTGCAGGTATGAGTGGTGGAGTTGCCTATATTTGGGATAAAGAGGGTGATTTTGATTCTCGTTGTAATATGGAGATGGTGGAGCTTTCGCTTCTCGATAGTAAAGCCGACAATGACGAGATACTCGAACTTCTTGAAAACCACTATCGCTACACAAATAGTGCTGCTGCAAAAGAGATTCTTGATAACAAAAGATTGTTAAGAGAGTTTATAAAAGTGGTGCCAATTGAGTATAAAAAAGTGTTGCATGAAGAGCAGATGTTGCTTTTACAACAGCGAATTTCAGAGGTAGAACGTGATTATTAGGAAAAACGATGGGAAATTTTAAAGCATTTTTAACAATAAATAGAAAAGAGGCTGGCTACCGCCCAGTGCAAGAGCGTATTACCGATTTTGGAGAGGTGGAGCAGACCTTAGGCGAAGAGGATAGAATACTTCAAGCCTCAAGATGTATGGATTGTGGAGTTCCTTTTTGTCACTGGAGCTGTCCGTTAGGCAATAAACAACCAGAGTGGAACGATGCAATCTACAAAGGCGATTGGCGTAAAGCATACGAAAATCTAAGTTCAACCGACGATTTTCCAGAGTTTACAGGTCGTATATGTCCTGCACTTTGCGAAAAAGGGTGTGTTTTAAACCAAGAAGCTCAACCTGTCACAATTCGTGAAAACGAAGTTGCAATTATCGAAAAAGCCTTTACCGAGGGGTATGTAAAACCTATAATTGCAGCAGAAAAAAGCGGAAAAAAAGTGGCAGTAATCGGCTCAGGTCCTGCGGGTCTTGCCTGTGCTAATCAGCTTAGCCAAAAAGGACATGATGTTGTGGTTTATGAGCGTGATGAGGCTCCGGGTGGGCTTTTGCGCTTTGGTATTCCCGACTTTAAGTTGATGAAAAAGATTATCGACCGCCGTTTAGATATTATGTCTGTTCAGGGTGTTAAGTTTGTTTGCAGCCATAAAGTTAGCGACGATATTTCGACAATTGCAGCAGAGTTTGATGCAGTTTGTATCGCTACAGGTGCAGGCGTAGCACGCAATTTAATGGCAGATGGGCGTGAGTTGGAGGGAGTCCACTTTGCTCTCGATTTTCTTAAAAACCAAAACCGTGCTGTTGCTGCTCGTTGGGTTGTAGATGAGGGTGATGCGCTTTCGGCAAAAGATAAAAAGGTGTTGGTTATTGGTGGTGGTGATACAGGTTCGGATTGCGTAGGAACCTCTATCCGTCAAGGTGCCGCTTCGGTTACACAAATCGAAATTATGCCAAAACCTCCAGTAGGTACAAACCCTGCAACCCCTTGGCCATACTATCCAAATATACTCAAAACATCATCTTCGCACAAAGAGGGGTGTGAGCGTCGTTGGAGTCTTGCTACCAACCGTTTTATTGGCAAAAATGGTCGGTTAATCGGTGTAGAGGTGAAAGACACTGTAACAGGCGAAGTAGAAGTGATAGAGGCTGATATGGTGCTTCTTGCGATGGGTTTTGTTCATACTGAGCATGAGGGATTAGTCGAGTCGTTAGGCGTAGAGCTTAACGAGCGTCAAAATATCAATTGCGATAAGACAAATCTTACCTCTGTAAGTAATGTATTTGTGGCAGGTGATGCAACACTTGGAGCTTCGCTTGTAGTTAGAGCCATTGCATCTGGAAGAAATGCTGCAAAAAATATTGATATTTTCTTGAAAAAATAAATTTTAGGAAAATATAAATAAATTTTAATACCTTAAGTAGTGTAAAACAATTATTGCCATATTCTTAATAGCACTCTTGGAGCGATATTTTTCACTATTAAATCTCAATATAGAACCACTATATTTTCGATTCAATAGCAAAAAATCTCAT
>JAWXTR010000107.1:0-8963 GCA_044433365.1 Rikenellaceae bacterium | reverse complement strand
AAGTCGTGAATCCAAGCAGCAGCAGCATGAATAGGACCTACTCCCGACTCATTACCAAGCGACCATGAAATTATTGAGGCGTGGTTTTTATCACGTATTACCATGCGTAAAATTCGGCTCATCATCGATCCTGTCCACGATGGAGTGTTAGATGTATAGCCCCCTAAGTGGTGAGTTTCGATATTCGCTTCATCCATAACGTAGATACCATACTTATCACAAAGTTCAAGGAAATATGGATCGTTAGGGTAGTGTGAGGTACGAACAGAGTTGAAATTAAACTGTTTTAGAAGCTTGATATCCTCTTCCATTTCGCTACGTGTAAGAGCCTTACCGTTTGTAGGGCTATGGTCGTGACGATTTACGCCAATAATTTCGGTCTGTTTACCATTAATCAAAAGTGCGTTGTCTTTGTCAAACTCAACAGTACGGAAGCCTATTTTTTGGCTTCTAGCCTCTACTGTTTCGCCACTAGGATTTTTCATCGAAAGCACAAGAGTGTAGAGATAAGGAGCTTCGTTGTTCCATTTTTGAGGAGCTTTAACGCTGCTCTCCATTATTCCAAATTTTACAATATCACGTTGAGGCCAACGCTCTAAGTAGATTTTTTTAACGTCAGAAGTTAGCTCATTTTCAAAAACTTCGCCACCATCTGCATCAAAAAGTTGAGCTGTAATTTTCCAACCATCAAGTTCTTTAGCATCGCCTTGCATCCAGATAGATGGACGGATTTTGATAAAACCATCTTTGTAATTTTCGTCAAGCTCGGCACGAACATGAATGTCGTTAATTGAAATTTTAGGTTGAGCAAGAAGCATAACTTCACGATAGATACCGCTAAGTCGCCACATATCTTGATCCTCTAAGTAGCTACCATCGCTCCAGCGGAAAACTTGCGCTGCAACACGGTTTTTACCTGGTTTTAGATATTTTGTAACGTCAAATTCGGCAGCCAAACAGCTTCCTTGGCTGTAACCCACCTTTTGACCATTTACCCAAACGTAAAATGCCGATGAAACACCTCCAAAATGAAGAATTACCGATTCATCATTCCAATCAGATGGAATTTCGAAGTCACGGAAATAGCTTCCTACAGGGTTTTCACGATAGATAAACGGAGGGATTGGCGGTTGTGGGCCCATCCAGTCAAATTTTAGATTTGAATCTAAAATATTTGGAGTAAAAGGATAGATGATATTTGAGTAGATTGGTTGTCCGTAGCCTTTCATCTCCCACGAAGATGGCACCTCAATAGTATCCCAGCCATTGCCAGCAAAATCTGTTGCCATAAAGTCGGTAGGACGCTCTTTAGTGGTCTCTACAAATTTAAACTTCCAATCACCATTAAGGCTAAACATTCTCGATGTTTCACGATTATACTCTAGGGCATCAGCAGCACTTTCATACGAATACGAGGCTACACGAGCAGGAAGTTTGTTAATCTCAAATACATGCTCGTTCTCCCAGTCGTTTTGTGCCGATGATAGAAGAGCTGTAGCTGAGAAAATTAGGCTTAAAAAAGCAGCTTTTTTGTTCATGCGAAAAAATTATAAATTATGAATTACAAATTATGCATTATGAATTGTCTATTTACCATTTTACTGGGAAGTAGATACTCATCTCATTATCACCTCTATTAGCCCAAGCGTAGTAAGGGATAAGATTAAGAGTTATAGGTTTAAGCTCCGACGATAGTGGAGCGTAAAGAGCATCGCCTTTTTTAAAGTCATTAGTGCGCACCATGGCATCTTTTGTCGATACGATATTAACACCTGCAAGGAAGTCGCCTTTGTAGGTTGAGTTAAATTTAGCATCTTTAGCGATTACAATATCATCCATTTTTACACCACTAGGTAGGTCAATCTCTTCAGCACAGTAGATAAGTGGACCACATTGAACTGCTACTTGACCTCTAGTTTGCTCAACACGAGGATCGGCCTCAACAAGAGTTGGAGTGATAGGTAAGATTAATTCTACTTTATCGCCTTTAGTCCAATTGTTAGCGATTGTAGCAAATCCTTCTGTACCAACAGCTACCTCTTTGCCATTAAGTTTTAGTGAAGCACCATTAGCCCATACTGGAATACGAAGTTTTAGGTTAAAGTCAGCACCTTTATCACCGCTATACTCAAATTCAATCTTGTCGTTCCAAGGATATTGAGTGGTTTGAGTAAATTTCACATTTTTACCAGCCACTTTTGTGTCGATGCTATTGCTTCCGTAAAGGGTTACAAAAAGTGAGTTGTCGTTTACTGCATAAGAGTAATCTTTGGTTTGAGCCACAAATCTTACAAGGCTTGTAGGACAGCAAACACAAGTACACTCCGTAGTCCAACGGTGGTGGAAGTCAAGTGATAGACAATCGTGCTCGTCGCCATGCCAACGAAGTACGTTTGTGTAGAAATAGCTTTCGCCATCTAGTGCTACAGATGAAAGATTGTTGTAGAATGCTTTCTCCATAACATCCAGATATTTGCTTTCACCTGTCAATAGGAATAGTCTCCAAGAGAAATATGCACCGTAGAAAGTGGCACAAGTTTCGTTGTATGCAGTAGAGTTTGCTAGGTGGTAAGGAAGTCCAAATGCCTCATGTATAGCCTCTTCTCTGTTTCTTTCAGAGCCGCTATTGTGCATATTTCCAAGCCCTCCAGTAATTGAAGCCTTTTTAAGATAAATATCTTCCCAAATTGTTTTCATTGCAGTAAGAAGCTCTTTATCATCTGTTTCAGTACAGTAATCAGTAGCACCGATATATAGCACAGGAGCTAGAACAGCGTGTCCAACAGCCTCAGTCTCTTTGCGGAGCTGACGGTCGTTTTGATTTTGTGTTCTACCTTTAACCTGACCACGAGCAGTAAGAGTACGATTAACGCAATCAAGATATTTGTTATCCCCAGTTGAGCGGTAAAGCTCCATAAGTCCCATAACTTGAACTGAATTATAATCTAAATGGGCTTTTTCAGGTGTAATATCGCCAAAAAATTCAGCTAAAAAGTCGCCAACACGAATAGCAGCATTTAGCATCATATCGTCGCCTGTTACTCGATAGTGGGTATTAGCCATCACTAGGAAGTGACCCATATTGTAGGTTTCATGCCAACTAGGACTTGCGTAACGCTCTCTATCGCTGAATGGTTTAAGTTTGTCGGTCTCATTACCTGATGCACCGTAGCCAATTTGAGTATTTAGTGAGATATAGCCATCTTCTGCAATTGAGCGAGCAATTCGCTCAGCTCTCTCGTTGATAGATTTTAGAAGCTCTTTATCTTTTGTTACAGAATATACCGAAATTTGCGCCTCTAACCATTTGTAGTAGTCGCCATCTTGCCAGTTAGTGCCACGAAAGCCAATGTCTGATTTAATTTCGCCCGTTTGAATTTTAAAATTGTCTTCAGTAAAGCCCATAAAGTAGTCCCATTGAGCAGGAACGATATTAGAAAGACACAAATCAAATCTATCTTTCCAAAATCCATCGTTCCATTGTACAGCCCCCATATCTACCCCTTTTACAGCGGCAAGTGAGTTTTTTCCAGAGCCAACATAGGCATTTTGTTGTGCTGATACAGCAAACGGTAAAAGTAGTGCTAGTAAAGTGAAATATTTTTTCATATTTTTTTGTGTTAAATAATTTTTGAAGTTCCCTTTAATTTTTAAAGTGTTGAAATAAATTTTTTGTCTCCGTTTTCAAACTCTGTAATTATACGCTGAGTTTCAGAGAGGTGTTCGAGCATTGCAACAACAGCCCTTTTGGGTTGACGGTTTTCGATAGCATCAAATATTTTCTCATGAAAATGGTTTGCTAGCTCGGGGTTAAAATTTGGATTTAAGGTGTATATAATTTGGTTGTAAAGAATTGGACGTAATGTTTTGATAATAATGCTTGTAACACTATTGTTTGAGGCTTGTGCTATCGCCTCATGAAAATGGTAGTCGTGGCGAGCAAAATTATCGTTAGAGTAGTTTTCGCTCTGCATCAGATTAAGATATTTACGCATCTGTTCTATATCATTATCTGTAGCATTAATTGCAGCCAACTCTACATTTTTTACCTCTAATGCCACACGAAAATCCATTAAATCCTTCAAAGAGGTCTTTTTATACTCCAGTGCAATGCGCAGCATTTTAGATGTGGCATCAATACACTCATCTATAATAACAACCCCTTTGCCTTGATGTTTTCTGACCATACCTCTCGACTCTAAAGTCTTGATAGCTTCACGCACCGAGCTACGTCCAATACCAAATTCATGGCATAACTCCTCTTCTGTAGGAAGATAGTCGCCAATTTGATATTTACCCTCTATAATCTGTTTTGTTAAAATATCGGTAACCTGCTTTGCAACAGAGCCATTTGTAATAACATATTGAGGAGTAGTATTGTTTGAAGTCATAATTATTTTATGTTTGTAATTTTATTTAGCAAAGATACAGTTTTTTATCCAAAAATTCGATAAAATGAAGTCTAAACACTCAATTTTGTAAAAATGTATCATAAAATAGGGTGTTTATTAATTGTAAATTATTAATTGTAAATTACGAATTACGAATTACGAATTACGAATTAACCTCTTCAACAATAGCCTTGCAAGCGTTATAGTAGATTCCAACATCAACAGAATATGCTAAATACGAAACCCCCAGCTCTCTCCAGAATTTTGCACCTTCTGCCGACTCTACAAATGTTCCAACTTTTACATTTTTCTGAGCAGCCATTGAGATAGCTTGTTTCATTTTTTCTACTACTATTGGATTTGTAACCTCACCAGGAACGCCACACGATTGAGATAGGTCGTAAGGGCCTAAGAAGATAATATCTAATCCCTTAACCTCTAAAATATCTTCTAAATTATTGATTCCCTCCAATCCTTCGATATGTACAATCACCATTGTATTTGCATTTGAACCTGCGAAATGGGCAGCTTTGTCGATATTTGTATATTCGGCAGCACGAGTGTAACGACACACGCCACGAGTTCCCTCTGGGAAGAATTTAGCACCGTCGACAACACTTTTAGCCGACTCTTTGCTATTAACTTGAGGCACCTCTACACCGTGTGCACCAATATCGAGAGCACGAAGAATCGATTCGTGTGAAGCATCAGTTGTACGAATAATTGGACTCATACCGTGAAGCTCCGCAGCACGAATAAGATTTTGGGCACTCTCTAAATTTAGAGGACCGTGCTCCATATCAATAATACAAAAATCAAAACCTGCAAGTGCAGCAATTTCGACCAATGCAGGGTCGTTCATTTTAAGAAATGGACCTAAAACAGCCTCTCCAGAGGCGATTTTTTCTTTGATAAAATTTTTTGTCATCCTTGTTTAAATGTATAATGCATAATTCATAATGCATAATTCATAATGCATAATTAATTATGGGGAGTTCTAATTTCTGGATTTTGAGAGATTTTCCTTTTTAAGGCTTTAGGTTTGGATTTTATAAAAACACGCTGTAGTGGCTCCTACCGCTTGGTTTTGTAAAATTTAAAGATGAAGCCTTAAAAAGGAAAAGCTCCGAAAGTCAGAATTTAGAAGTTCCCTTATGTTGAATTTGGGAATTTTGAAATTCCTTTTCTATTTTTCTATGTGGTTTAATTCAATAGGAATGCCCTCCTCTTCGATAAAAGCAACGGTCATGCCCTCAACAGGTGTAAAAGGTCCATAAAGCACCTTTTTACCTACGATAGCCTCCTCTACCGATGGTACGCTGTAGGCTATATGTGCACAACTTTTGATTAAAGGATGAAACGGACACTCAGGCATAAAGCGCAAAAATTCAATTTTATTTGGGCTTGCCGCCACATCTGTGTAATAAAGATGTAAATCTTCGTTATAAAGTTCTCCAGCAACAGCCTCGGTCACTGGAATACCAAAATGATCTAATGTTCTCATAGTTGAATGGCTTTTTAAGGGGAGTTCTAAACTCCGAAAGTCAGATTTTAGAAGTTTCCTTAATTTTTAATCGAAATACGTTTTGTGTAAAGATAATCTTCAAGTGCTAAGTGTGAGCAGTCGTGACCTAAACCGCTATCTTTCATGCCACCGTGAGGTAGGTTTATGGCATATCTAACACCATTTACTTGTACCTCGCCACACTCAATAAACGAAGAGTATTTTTGAACACGAGAGAGACTATTTGTAAATAGATATGATGCTAACCCTGCATCTGGAACATTTACCATAGGGTCTAAATCATCTTCTGTCTCAAATTTAATAATTGAGGCTACAGGACCAAATACCTCCTCTTTAAAGCAGCGCATATCAGGCGTAACATTCTCTAAAATAGTAGGATTTAAGAAGCTACTACCCTCTGGCATACCCTCTGGAATGCCGCCAAGGCTCTTTTTAGCACCTTTTTCGACTGCTTCGTCGATTAGTTCCATAATACGCTCACGAGCAGCAACGTTTACCACTGGACCCATATTTACCCCCTGATCTTTACCAAAACCAACTTTTAGAGCTTTTGTGCGAGCGGTAAAACCCTCCATAAATTTGTCGTAGATAGATGCTTGAACAAAAATACGGTTTGGAGTTACGCAAACTTGACCGCTATTGTTAAATTTAAGTCCTACCATCGTTGCAAGTGCAGAGTCCATATCGCAATCCTCAAAAATTAAGGCTGGAGCGTTACCACCAAGTTCAAGACCCAATTTTTTGATAGATGTAGCCGATTGTGCAACCAATTTCAGACCTGTAGCACTCGAACCAATCATAGTAAGAACACGTGGAATTTTGCTAACTGAAAGAGGGATGCTAGTGTCGCCACTTTTACCCGTAAGAATTGTTACAACACCTGCTGGAAGCCCTACAGATTGGCAAATTTCTCCAAAAATATATGCTGAAATAGGGGTTTCAATCGATGGGCGAATAATCACCGCACAGCCTGCTGCAAGAGCTGGAGCAACTTTATAGGCAACATTCAAAATAGGGAAGTTCCACGCCAAAATCGACACTGCTACGCCACGAGGTTCGTGAATAAGTAGGTTTGTGTGTGTGCCATCAAGGTCGGGAAGCATCTCAGAGCGATAACGCAACATTTCGTTAGGGTAGTAATCTAGTGCATCGATAATCATATTAATATCTTCGTCTGCCGACTCCCATGTTTTGCCAAGCTCATACATTACAGCGTAGTGTAGCTCATCTTTACGCTCTATTACAGCTTGGCGAATTTTGTAAATCCATACATTTCGCTCTGCAAGCGATAGTTTTGACCAATATTCAAACCCTTTTTGTGCGCTTTCAAGAGCCGCCTCAGTATCTTCAACTGATGCTACAGCTATTGTTGCTGCTACTTCACCTGTCGCAGGACAGATAATATCTTGCGTTTTACCAGCTTTGCTATCACATAGCTCGCCGCCTATGTACATTTTTTTATAACCGAAATTCATATCTTATTATTTTTTATAATTAAAGCGTAATTTATAATCATTTTCATAAGATGGAATTGCCTCTTCTTCCCAAGCAATTAAATCTTTTTTCATCTTCTCAAAACGTTCAGGCTCTACATTCTGGATATCGGTAGTTTCGCCTATATCGTTTTTAAGATTATACATTTGATACTCACCTGTACACCATTTAATAATTTTGTAATCACCATTTATCAGCGCAGCATACTGCTCGATATAGCTACGGAAGAAGTGTAGGTTGCGCTCTTTTAGCTCTTTACCTTTAAGTAGCGGCATAAGGCTCACGCCGTTAACCTGCTCCTCTTTGCACTCTTTTCCCGATGCAATTTCGACAAATGTTGGGTAAATATCAATGGCTTGCACAGGAGTGTGGCAGGTTGTACCAGCCTTTGTAACATTTGGATAGTAGATAATAAGCGGAACACGTATACCACCTTCAGCCAAAGTGTCGTCAATCAGTTTACAACCTCTAAGAGGGTAGTTTGAGAATGGACCACCTTGGTCTGAAAAATAGATTACTACTGTATTATCAGCAATGCCCTTATCTTCTAGTGCCTTGCGGATTTGCCCAACAGAGGTGTCTACTACCGAAACTTGCGCTGCATAGTTAGCATCTCTTTGGCTCATTCCCTCGTTCATGTACTTCTCTACAAGCTCTTTTTTGCCAAGATTTGGAGTGTGAACGTTGTAGTACGAAAGTGAAAGCAAAAATGGCTGCTCTTTATCGTAATTTTCAATCATATCTACCGCCTTATCAGTAAGATAATCGCTCATTAACTCCCCTTTTGCTGCACCTTTAGTGGTGTCGTCGCCATTAGGGAAGCGGAAAAATGGAGCGTAGTAGCTAGATACATTACCGTAGTCAGAGATTCCAAAAGTTTCGTCAAAACCCTGTTTGTGTGGCCAATATTCTGGACCTCCAAGATGCCATTTTCCAACGAACATATTGTAGTAGCCATAATCTTTCAGAGCCTCAGCGTAAGTTCTTGCCTCAAGAGGTAAAAAATTGCGGGAAGGCATAGCGATAGGGTCGCCCTCCCACATATTATACTCTTTGCCACTACCTGCATCTTTATTTTCGATATGGCGTACAACTTGCCATCTTACAGGCTCCATACCTGTCATAATCGAAGCACGAGATGCACTAGAAGCAGGTTGGCTTACGTAAGCACGTTCGAAATTAAGCCCATCTCGACGAAGTTGGTCGACGTTAGGAGTCTCGAACTTAGCATTTCTAAAACCCACATCAGCCCAGCCTAAATCATCAACAAAAAGCAGCACAATATTCATCTTGTCGCTTTTTGCTTTAGCCGCTACGCTTTCAAGGCTCACCTCACTCGAAGCTAAGCCATTAATCGCTGCCATCGAAGGCAATGAAGCCCCGATAGTTGATATTGTTAGTAAAGTTTTATTTAGTCTCATTTTAATAATTTGTAATTTATAAGTAGGGTAAAATAATTATTGGTGTATTTTTAAAAGTGCTATTGGAGATGAGATTTTTTGCTATTGAATCGAAAATATAGTGGTTCTATATTGAGATTTAATAGTGGGAAC
>JAWXTR010000106.1:0-9047 GCA_044433365.1 Rikenellaceae bacterium | reverse complement strand
ATCTTGTTGAAATCTCTTCAATGTGCTTCGCTCTGATAAAATTTGTACTGACCAATTTTTCAAATGAACATCAATTCCTACATAAATCTCTTGATTTTTAAAAGTTAATTTCGTAACTTGTTCTTTCATAAGCTATATCTTTTTTAGTATAACAATCTATCATTCACAAAGTTAACTAAAATTTTTATAGCTTTTTATGTTTAATTCACATTTTAAACATAGGAACTCTACGGGGGTTATTCGTCGGTTTTTTGCCAGATTAATGCTGCTGCACCTAAAACTGCTGCATTTTTATCGTCAATTCCAGATGGAAGAATCTTAACCTTATTACGGAAGTTTGCAAACATGTGCATCTCCATATATTTACGAGTTGGCTCGAAGATATATTTACCTGCTTTTGCTAAGCCACCAAATAAGAAGATAGCCTCTGGAGAGGTGATAGTGACTGCATCGGCAAGAGCTTGACCAAGCACCATACCTGTATATTCGTAAGCCTCAATAGCAAGTGGATCTTCGTTAAGGGCAGCACGAGTAATCATTTCGGCTGTTAAGTCGTTGTATGAGATGTTTCTAAACTCACTATCGCAAATATTGTCGGCAATAAGCTTGAAAGCGGTACGCTTAATACCTGTAGCCGATACGTAAGTTTCAAGGCAACCTTTACGACCACAACCGCAAACACGACCTGACGGGGTGCGGTTAACAGTTACGTGACCCAATTCGCCTGCGAAACTATCGTGACCGTAGATAAGCTCACCATTTGCCACAAAACCGCTACCTAGACCTGTACCTAATGTTACTACAATAAAATTCTTCATCCCTTTTGCACCGCCATAGACCATTTCGCCAATAGCTGCTGCATTAGCATCGTTAGTGATGATTACAGGGATATTTGTAAAATAGCGTTTTAGCTTTTCGGTAAAAGGAACAACGCCTTTCCAAACCAAATTTGCTGCATTTTCGATTGTGCCCTCATAATAGTTTGCATTTGGTGCACCAACTCCGATACCTATAATTTCATATTCGTCGCCAATCGACTTAATTAATTCGTTTATAGATATATACAACTCCTCAATATAGACATCAAAATCTGGGAATTTACGGGTAGATATTACACCCTCGCCATACATTTTACCTTCACGGTCGACAATTCCGAATACGGTATTTGTTCCACCTATATCAACTCCAACTACTAACTTTTTCATAATACAATAAAATTATTTTAAACATATTGACAAAAGTAATGAAAATTGTAATAAATAACAACTAATATTGCTGTTTTTTTATCAATTTATATTTTTTACAACAAAATCAACGTTAATCCTATTTTTCTCGCTACTGTTTGTAACTCAAATTTTAAACTCACCCAAAGCATCAGCAACAGTAAAACAGCTACCACCAATAAATATTAAATCGTCTGTTTCGGCTAGCTCTTTAGCTCTCTCAACACCGCTTTTCACATCTTTTGCAGCTTCGCCACAGAGTGAATACCCAGCAGCTTTTTTCATTAATATATTTTCATCTAGCGCACGAGCTACCGACGATTTTGTAAAAATATAGTGGGCATCTAAAGGTAGAAGCGACAATATCGCATCAATATCTTTATCGCCAACGACAGCTAAAACGATGATAAGTTTGCGAAAATTTGCCTTTTCGAGCGATTTTACAACCTCTCTTACACCCGCCTGATTGTGTCCAGCATCGCAAATAATTGTTGGTTTAGACGATAGCTTTTGCCAACGTGCTTGCAGCCCACATGTTGTAAAACCCTTTTCAATATCATGTTGTGTTAGTTCTACCCTACCTTGCTCGTTTAAAATATCAAGCACGGTGAGAGCTGTAGCGATATTTTTGTCTTGGTATGAGCCTAAAAGATTGGTTTTTACTGTAATTATTTCGTCTGTAAGCAGCGAATTATACTCTATATATTGTAGATTATCTTCGATTTTCGCCTCAACAGCTCTATAACGTTGCGAAGCGATAAAAGTATCGGCATCCTGCTCTTTTGCCTTAGATAAGATGGTCAGAGCACTATCAATCTCCCACTCACCTAGTATTAGTGGAGTCATAGGCTTAATAATTCCGCTTTTTTCCTCTGCTATCTGCTCTATTGTGTCGCCTAAAATTGCGGTGTGGTCTTTCGAAATGTTTGTAATTACTGAAATTAGCGGTGAGATGATATTTGTGGCATCCAGTCGCCCACCTAGACCACACTCTACCACTGCAATATCTACTTTTTCATGGGCAAACCACCAAAATGCCATTGCTGTAGTAACCTCAAAAAATGAGGGGTTAAGCTGCTCTATACTCTCTCTATTTTGCTCGACAAACTCTACAACTCCCTCCTTGGAAATCATCTGAGACGAAACTTTTATACGCTCACGAAAATCTAAAAGATGCGGAGAGGTGTAAAGCCCCACTTTCAGCCCTTTCACCTCTAAAACTGAGGCTAAAAGATTGGAAACCGACCCTTTTCCGTTTGTGCCTGCTATGTGTATAGATGCAAACTTTCGGTGTGGATTGCCTAGCGACTCACTTAGGGCCTTAATCTTCTCTAATGAGGGGTTATAGGCTGTAGAGCCAACATTTTGAAACATTGGTATATTTAATAGAAAATCTATCGCTTTTTTATACTCCATTTTTTGATAGTGGTTTGAAATTTGCAGGTAAAGGTATATAATTTTAAACAATAATCAATATGAAAAGATTTACAAAAATTTTTCTAACGCTTCTATTTGTTGCGATTAGCTTTATCTCGTGTAATGACAACAAAGATTACACACCACCATCAGCAGTTGAAACAACATTTTCAAAGACGTTTGCAGGAGCAACCAACCTCTATTGGCTAAACTACGGTATCTACCAACTTGCGCTTTTTAACGACTCTACAGGCAGCTACACAAATGCCTACTTCAACAACAACGGTCTACTGATGCTTACACAGAGCGATATTGCCTCAAGCCAAGTGCCATCGGCTGTTTCTTCGGCTCTTTCGTCGTCGACTTATGCTAGTTGGGAGATACTATCCGAGACACTTCTATCGAGAGTAAATATGGACGATCTTTACGTATATTCTGTAACCTCTGGTGACGAAACTTTTATGCTCTATTACACCGAAGATGGTACACTCGATATGCAGCTAGTGGGCGGACTTGCCTACAACTCTGCATCAAACATACCATACTCGATTGTGGCATCAATCAACGCTTCATACCCTTATGGTTTAATTATAGATAGTCGCCATTTGACAAGTGGAAACCTTGAAGTTGAGATGCTCTCGGTCGACGTGGTAAAAATCGTATCTTTTAATGGCTCTTTAGCTTGGATGTACACCTATTGGCAAATTCCAGAGGATGATGTACCAACGGTTGTAATGAATGCAGTAGATAGTTCTGAATATTCGAGCTATACCATAAGTAAAGTATTGGCTATGGAGCTACCTCAATCGGTTAGCTACTATCAGTTTACACTTACTAGCTCTGGAAACCCTTCGGCTACACTCAATGTAAATGCTTTGGGTCAGGTGGTTACGCAGAGTATGGAATAGTAAATAATTATAAATTGTGAATTATAAATTATAAATGATGGTGGGGGTATTATTAAAAATTCTAAATTTTGGATTTTGCAACACTGAGCATAACTATTAATAAGAACCAATAATAAGTAGTGTAAAACAATTATTGCCATATTTTTAACAGCACTCTTGGAGCGATATTTTTTACTATTAAATCTCAATGTAGAATAACTATATTTTCAATTCAATAGCAAAAAATCTCATCTCCAATAGCACTATTAAAAACACACCAATAATTATTTTCCCATACTTAAAACCTCATTTATCATTTATAATTTATCATTTATAATTTACATTCCCCTTCCTTTTTTGTTTTTTTAAAAAAAATCCGTAACTTTGATTGTTTTTAAATAAATAATCAATGGAAGAGAAAAAATTAAGAATTTTATATATGGGTACGCCCCAGTTTGCTGTTGCACCACTTCAATTTTTAGTTGAAAATGGGTATAATGTTGTAGGGGTGGTTACAATGCCTGATAAACCTATCGGACGTGGACAGAAAATGGGCGAAAGTGCTGTAAAAACTTACGCTAAGGAGGCTGGACTAAACATCTTACAACCAGAGGTTTTGAAAGATGAAACTTTTATTAATGAAATGCAGCAACTAGAGGTAGATTTGGCTATAGTTGTTGCTTTTCGTATGCTTCCAAAGATTATTTGGGGTATGCCTCGCCTTGGCACTTTCAATCTTCACACCTCTCTTCTTCCCGACTATCGTGGTGCTGCTCCAATCAATTGGGCAATCATAAATGGGGATAAAAAGAGCGGTGTAACAACATTTATGTTGGATGAAAAAATCGACACTGGCGATATTATCGGCTCTCGTGAGGTAGAAATCTCAGACGAAGATAATTTTGGTACCCTTCACGACAAACTGATGAATGAGGGGGTAAAATTGGTTGAAGATAGCGTTAAGTGGGTTGCAAATGGCGAGATTTCTCTTCAAAAACAGTCTGAAAACGAAAATTTACGCCCTGCTCCAAAAATTTTTAAAGAGGATTGTAAAATTGATTGGAGCTTAGATTGCAAATCTATAGTAAACCTAATTCGTGGACTTTCGCCATATCCTACTGCTTGGACAGATTTTGGTGGAGCGTATGGTGAGCAGTTTTCGATGAAGATATTTGGTGCACAAGCCGAAATTTGCGATACTCAATCTGCGGATATTGGTTCGGTAGTAACAGATGGTAAAAAATATCTTAAAATTGTCAGCAAAGATGGTTATGTAGAGCTGCTCGACGTTCAGGCATCTGGCAAAAAACGTATGGATGTGGGTAGTTTTGTTCGTGGGAATAAAATAATGATGTAAGGGAATTTCTAAAAATCGGATAAAACCAATCATTAGAACTCCCCTAAAGGGAACTTCTAAAGGGAACTTCTAAAATCTGACTTTCGGAGCTAAAATATTTAATAATGAGTAGAGCAAATTTTATATTTTTCATCTCTTTTGCGCTTCTTTCTCTTTGTGCCTGTCACCAAAAGGGAAGTTACGGAAAGTTTGTAACCACTAAAACAGACTCCTTAGAGTATTTTTTTAGTGGTGAATACTCTACAATAGAGGATAAACCATATTTGCGTGATTGTGCAACTGGTCTCTCTTATCCTATTTCGAAAAAGAGCGACGACTATCAATTTATGCTCGATTCATACGCTAAAATGGCTACAACCTCTGGCGAGGGAATTTACACATCCATAAAAGGGTATATAGATGAGTCTAACGAAATGGTTGTCGACAAGCTGCACGGTATGGATTTAGGTTATCTTTGCAATCCGCTCACTCTTAGTCGAACCTATTGCCGTGATACCGACACCTTAACTCTTTTTGATAACTACTCTTACCAATATAGTTATAATAATGACGGGAGTAAATACCCAAAAAAAATATCGGGTAGTTGGGCAAAAACTTACGATGATATGGGTGTATTAATCCTAAAAAATGGTAGCGAAGTTATACCTTTTGTAATAATTAAAGGAGGTGTAAATTCAGCAAATAATCTATCGCTATCGTTTAAAGATATTGAGGGTAAAAATATTATTTTAATGCCTATTTAAGTAGTGTAAAACAATTATTGCCATATTCTTAATGGCAATTTTCTATTTTATTTTAAGGAGTTTATTAAAACTCCTCAGAAAAAATCATAAAACAAAGATATTATGGAGTACACAAAAAATGCAGTTAAAGGCAGAACATCGATTCTGCAATCGGTGCTGCTTATCCTACTTGGGTTAGCACTAATTATCTGGTCAGATTTTATTCTTGGCTTTGTTGTAGAGGTTATAGGCTCTATGATAATAATATTGGGATTGGTATCAATTATCACCCACTACCAAATAAAGCGAAAATATCCAGATATTAAAAAATTAGCTCCATTTGAGAGCTATGCCGCAATAGTTTTCGGTATTGTTTTAATCCTATTTCCAGGCTTTTTTATCTCTATTTTAATGATAATTTTGGGTATTATCGTAATCTTAGGCTCATTTACTCAAATCTACTCTCTAACTCAGCTTAAACGATTAGGAGCAAGGGTGCATGGTGCTCTGTATATTTCGCCTATTGCTATGTTTATAATAGGTCTATATATCGTTACTAACCCTTATCATAGCGCACGAGCATTGCTGATTGTACTATTTGGCGTATTTACTCTTTTTTATGGTGTCACCTCACTAATTAGAAACGGTATTGAAAATCAAACTATAAACGACGATATCACCGCACCGCAATAAAGTAAAACATACCAATTCCCCCGTTAATAAACCGAAAATGATGAACCAAAACCTTGAAACGTCTGTAAAGACAAATTCTCAAACAAATTTTGCCGATAGCAATCGTCGTATAGTGATTGCCGACATACTTAGAGCTTTTGCAGTAGGTGCAATAATGCTTCTTCACTCTATCGAACATTTTAATTTTTATCGTTTCCCTGAAACAACCTGCAAACTGCTTCAATTTACAGATAAGGCCATTTGGGACTCTATGTTTTTTATGTTTGGAGGCAAAGCATACGCAATTTTTGCCCTACTTTTTGGTCTTAGTTTCTTTATACAACGTGAAAATAGACTAAAAAAAGGAGAAGATTTTAGATTTCGTTTTGCATGGCGATTGGTACTGCTTTTTCTATGGGGGAATCTAAACGCTGCATTTTTTACAGGTGAAGTGTTGGTGCTTTACTCTCTTGTGGGCTTTGTTATGATATTTGTAGCTCACCTCAAGAGCAAAACTATATTAATAATTGCTGCAATATTAATGTTGCAGCCAATTGAGTGGGGAAAGCTAATTTATGCACTTTCCAACCCCGATTATGTTATGCCAACGCCTCTATCTTCAATCTACTTTCAAAAAGCATATCCAGTTTTAGAGAATGGTTCGTTTTTAGAGACTGTAAAGATGAATCTTTATGAGGGACAGCTCGCAAGCATTACATGGGCATGGAGTAATGGACGTTTTTGCCAAACAGCTTCGCTATTTATGCTTGGCTATCTTATGGGACGACACAATATTTTTAGCAAAACCGATGATAATAGAAGATTGTTTGTTCATATAGTTATCGTATCTTTAATCTGTTTCTTCCCGCTTAATGGTCTATACAATATGATTGGTGGCTTTGTGGAAAATAAGGCTGTTTTAACTCCACTTCGACTAATATTCAAGTCTCTTGCTTCATTTGCATTTATGTCGATACTAGTTAGCTCTATTACGCTCTTCTATTACTACTGCAAAGGAGGTAGTAAGCTCGACAAAATCGCCCCTTATGGTCGTATGAGTCTTACAAACTACATAATGCAGTCGGTAGTAGGTAGTATGCTTTTTTACGGTTGGGGCTTTGCACTTTATCAATATTTAGGCACAACTTTTAGCATACTTTTAGGAGTGGTACTACTTATTCTTCAATTTAAATTCTCACTTTGGTGGATGTCTACACATCGTCAAGGTCCACTTGAGGCCATTTGGCATAAATTAACTTGGATTGGAAGTAAGTAGTGTAAAACAATTATTGCCATATTCTTAATAGCACTCTTGGAGCGATATTTTTCACTATTAAATCTCAATATAGAACCACTATATTTTCGATTCAATAGCAAAAAATCTCATCTCCAATAGCACTTTTAAAAATACACCAATAATTATTTTACCCTACTTAAAAAATAGAAAATTTATGATTGTTAATCTAATTTCCCGAATCTTGGTCGGTCTGCTCTTTCTCTTTTCAGGCTTTGTAAAGAGCGTCGACCCGATGGGGGGAGCTATAAAATTTGGAGAATATTTTTCGGCTTTCTCTTTAGATTGGCTTAGTGGAAGCGAGCTGTTTTTTTCTGTTCTGCTCTCTGTTGCCGAAATGGTGCTTGGAATTATGCTGATTTTTGGCATATTTAAAAGGCTTAGTAGCTGGGCTGCGATGATTTTTATGCTCTTTTTCACCATTCTAACAGCCATTCTTTACTTTACAAACCCTGTGTCTGATTGTGGCTGTTTTGGCGATGCTCTGGTGATAAGTCATGGCGAGACTTTTATTAAAAATATTATCATATTAATTATCCTTATACCTTTCTTTTTATCTGTCCAAAAACTTGATTGGATTGAAAAGGGGCTTAAAGGGTATGGCATAATTATAATTGCTGTACTGGGTTCTCTATTTATGCCAATATATGCCATTTGCAAACTTCCCTTATTAGATTTCTTACCTTACAAAATTGGTATAAATATTTTTGAGGCGATGAAAATTCCTGAAGGAGCAGTAGAAGATGAATATGAGACAACTCTAATATATAAAGAGATTGCAACAGGCAAAAACCGTCAATTTGCAATCGACGACACCACTTGGTACGACACCTCACGATGGGAGTATGTCGACACCAAAACTGAATTAATAAAAAAAGGTTTTCAACCAAAAATTAGCTCTTTTAATATTTTCGATAGCAATCAAAATGACGTTACAGAGCAGCTATTTTTAGAATTTAACGGCAGTAACGAGCTAATAGCAGTAATTGTAATAAACGACGATAAAATATCTTCAAAAACAGAAGAAAACATCCATAATGTGATAGAGAAAATGGGATTGAAAGAGATACGAACAGTAATTGCCACCCGTTTTAACCGTGAAAAAATAGCATCACAACTCAATATAGACTCTCGAATGATATATAATGGCGACGAAACCATGCTAAAATCACTAATCAGGGCAAAAGTGGGAGTTGTAATTTTCGATTTTGGAACAATTATAGAGAAGCAAAATCTACGAAATTAATAGATTTTTTGTGCCCTTTCTAAATTTTATCTAATTTTTAATATTTACATACATACCTAAAAAACAAAAAGATAGAAATTCAAAAGAAAAATAACTGAAAAAATAATTGCAAAAAATTTGGAAATTAAAAAATAATCCCTACCTTTGCAACCGTAATGAGAAACAAACATTACAAAATGATGGTGCCATAGCTCAGTTGGTAGAGCAAAGGACTGAAAATCCTTGTGTCC
>JAWXTR010000105.1:0-9058 GCA_044433365.1 Rikenellaceae bacterium | reverse complement strand
CACACCTCACCATAACCAATCAAAAACATTGTAAGTTTTAAAAAATAGTGTATATTTGCAGAAAAATAAACAACTCGAAATATTTCAAATATTAACTAGACAGAGTTTGTATTACACTCCCGAATCCTCTTGTTTGACTTTTAGTCGTACAAGAGGATTTGCTTCTATAAAAAAGCTTTGCCTAACAAAAAAATTACACTTCTTTATCTTAAAAAGGAATCTATCAAATTTTTCAACAGAGGTTTATTTGATATAACAACCGTAGCTTCTCCATTTGGTTGCGTTGATAGGAGATTTACATATTCTTTTGACTGTGAAAATTTTATTTGAATTAAAGCTTCTCCTCTCATCTGGCTAATTTTACTAACTACGCCATCTAGCATATAATCGCCACTAACACTCAATAATAGAACTCTTGCATTTTGTCCTCTTTCTAAAAATTTTACATCTTCAACATCTACGTTGCTTACTGCAATATAATCTTTATCGAAAAGATTTATCGAAATATCAAAAGTCACAGTTCTAGGATATGGGATGCAGTACATTAGCGTTATAATCACAAATATTACCATTGCTAAAACTGTTGTACCTATTCTTATAGTTACAGATGGTATACCACCTATAACATTTCGCACCTTTTCACTTCGTAATTCAAAATTGTCTCTGTTAGTCATATTAATTCCCTAATTCTAATTGATTTTTAACCAAATGATAATACAATCCTCTTTTTTTTACTAATTCAACATGAGAACCTTGTTCTACTAATTCTCCAGCATCAAGCACAACAATATTATCAGCATTTTTAACTGTACTTAAACGATGAGCAACAACAATTACAGTTTTATCTTTATAAAATTCCTCTAAATTTGCTATAATATTCCGTTCATTATTGGCATCTAATGCATTTGTTGCTTCGTCCAAAAATATAAATTGAGGATTTTTATAAACAACACGTGCAATTAATATTCGTTGTCGTTGACCTTGACTAATTCCTTGCCCATCTTGACCAATTTTTGTATTATAACTTAATGGTAATTTTTCAATATCTTCAGCAATATTTGCTACCCTAGCTGCAAATCTAATTCTTTCCAAATCTGGATGTTCATCTGATATTGAAATGTTTTTTGCAATAGTATCTGAAAATAGATAACCATCTTGCATTACCACCCCACATTGTGATCGCCACCATGATAAGTTAAATTTATTAAAATTCTCTGTACCCACTTCAATATAACCACTATTTAATTCGTAATAACCTAAAAGTAACTTTATCAATGTAGTTTTTCCACTTCCACTAGCACCCACTATTGCTGTTGTCTTTCCATAGGGGATATTAAGCGATATATTTTCTAGGGTATAACGGGATAATGCATTATTGTATTTAAAATACAAATCTTTAATTTGAATAGATAAATCATTATTTTTAAAATCTATCGTGTTTTTCTCATTGTTTTCCTCATTTTCAAGAGTGTATATCTCATTCATTCTATCTAAACTTATGCTAACATCTTGCCAATTGTATATAAATGCTACAAGTTGCTCAACAGGTGTATTTAGTTGTCCAATTATGTACAGAATAGCCATCATCATACCTAACGTAATCGACCCTTCTATTACAGCCATCGCTGCAACTATGGTTATCAATATGTTTTTTGTCTCATTTATAAAAATACTTCCAGCTTCTTGACTCTGGCGCAATGTAAGTAAATTTAAATTAACATCAAATAAATCTGCTTGTATATCTTCCCATTCCCACCTTTTTCTTCTCTCACATCCTTGCAATTTTATCTCTTGCATCCCTGTTATCATTTGATACATACTGTTTCTGTTTAGAGCATTCTGTTCAAATATTTTATAATCTAATGATTTTCTCTTTTTAAGGAATAATAGTATCCATAATCCATAAATAATGCTCCCCGTCAAGAATAAAATAAATATTATATTATTGTATAATAACAAAACTATACCATAAATAACAAATGTAAAGAGTGAAAAAAATAAATTTAAGGATTGAGATGTAATAAATTGTTCAATACGTTTATGATCATCAATACGTTGAATTAAATCTCCAGTAAGTTTTGTATCAAAGAAATTCATTGGTAATTTCATTAATTTAATAAAAAAATCAGATACCAAAGAGACATTAATTCTTGTGCTAATATGCAACAGTATTCTTTTTCTTATAAAATCTATTGCCGTTCTACTAAATAGCAACATTAATTGAGCAATTAACACCAACCATATAAAATTAAGATCTTTACCATCTATCCCCACATCGACAACTGCTTGAGTCAAAAATGGGAATATCAACTCTAGTAAACTACCTACAAATAATCCTAATATTAACTGTCCAAAAAGACGTTTGTATCTAAGCAAATACCCGCAAAGAAATCTAAAACGATTACCTTTAAATTTTATATCCTCATAGTAAGTATAAAATAAACTTGTTGTTTCAAACAACAAAACCACTCCTTTTTCGCTCCCTTCACTCTTTGTACTATTCCAACAGATGCAAAATTCTTCTTTAGTATATGTTACTAACCCTTTTGCAGGGTCAGCAACATATATTGTATATTTATCTCCTTTATTTTTAATTTTATATACTACTACAAAATGATCTTGGTTCCAATGAGCAATACATGGTAATGTAATTTGTTTCGATAGCACGTCAAAAGTTACACATCCACCAATAGTACGAAATCCAATCTTCTCAGCAGCCTTGCTAATCCCAAGTAATGATACACCATCTCTTCCAATAAATGCATAATTGCGCAACTTTTGTAAAGAGTACTCTTTACCGTAATGTTTTGCAATCATACATAAACATACTGGACCACAATCCATTGAATCTAGTTGCTTGTAAAAAACAAAATTTCCCATATAGTATTTAATTAATAACTTTTATTGTTAACAATTCAAATTTACTTATTAAAAGTCTTAAAAAAATCAAATCTTCGTTATTACTATTACTCAATTTTAACATATATAAAATTTTTCAACTATTAAATCTTATGCTTTTTTATTATAGTTTATTCAAATTTAATTAAAAGCAAAACAGCATCACCACTATCTAAATTAGAAGTTAATGTTACTAGCTCTTCGGGTAGCTCATTAATATGCTCTAGTAAAAAATCTCTACTATAAATCTGCACAGCTAATGCACACTTTTTTGTTACGTTATAATCGTTTATTGCATAAGCATTATTTAGAAGCATCATCTGAGCAGAAATATCTTGTTTGTAGATACTGTCTAGTTTATAAATCTTCTTTTCTCGTTTAATATAGATGTAACGATTATATATACTCTCTCTTTTAAACAGTTCATTTTCACCTAGTTTTCGACAAATATCTAACAACATATATTTTCGACTATCTAAAATAGGATATACATATAAGTTTGACATATCTGTTTCAGGCATAGAGCAGTTTAAAGATAAAGAAGATATTTTTGCTCGTCTGTTTATCACATTTATACTATCTAAAGTTCCACTTCCAACTATTATTTTTCGGTGAGAACTACGAACGATTGGTAGATTTAGGTAACTAAAACCACGGTTTATATGTAGATTTACCGTATCTATAATTGTTAAATCTTTTGCATCTCTAATAATTGTATTATTACGTGAAAAAGATAATATTCGTCTCTTTCCTAGAGTAAAAATATTAGTTGTTCCATAATTTTTATCTATTTGAGAACCCGATTCTACAGTTGGTATAAAAATAGGATTTAAATCTGTATTATAAATTGCAGATGAGAGGAAATGTGTACCAAAATAGATTTTTTTGCCCTTAACATCAAAATATCTTCCAAGCGATTTATCTGTTTTAGGATTGTAGAGAGTGCAACTATCAATAAAAACACCTTGTTTGTTAAACTTCAAAAATCTATCATATTTTTGGTTGTTATCTACCTGAATATAAATATTTTTACGATTAATATAGGTAGTTAATTTTGATTTTCTATAATTACCTATGATACCCATTTGGCTCTGCATATCCTCTGAATCATCTAAAAAATCACATCCAGTAAGTGAAACGTAACTAACATCTGCTATTTTGCTTAAAAAAGATAAATCTTGTGCTGATAGCGACGTTGAGATTAATATAGATATTGAAAATATTATTATGCAAAAAAAACAATAACAATGACAGGTAAATTTTACTTTATTTGCTAACATGATTGTTTTCAAAATATTAAAAATTAAAATCATAATTTACAATACTTCGGTAAATTTTTTTAAAACCCGAAAAACAAATAAAGTTCTTTGAAATTTTGTCAAAAAAAAGATGTTAAAAAGCTAAAAATAATAGCCAAAAAAAAATTGGTTAAGTAATTTATTTTCATTAACTTAGATGTTTAAAATCCTACTAATAAATCTCTGTTATATGAATGATATACTTTGGCCAATTTAGAACTGTAATAGCAACCTATTTAGATGCCTACAATGCAAAGATAAACAAAAATTTTAAAAATTTCATGATTGACACATTAACTCTTTATATGGTCATTCAAAATAAGATTAATTTTTTGCAATTAGGGCGTTATGGCAAATGTAATGAAAAGACCTATCGTGAAAATTTCAAATCAGATTTTAAGTGGTTTGATTTTAACAAATATCTAGCTACTAGAAATCTTACAGGAACACGAAAAGCGATAGCAATCGATCCAAGTTATATTTCCAAAAGTGGAAAAATGACACCTTGGGTAGGCTATTTTTGGTCTGGATGTGCTAGTGCAATGAAAATAGGTTTGGAGATATTGGGAGTAGGATTGCTTGATATTGATAACAAAGATTGTTTCTCTTTACAAGCTATACAAACTCCTGACAATATTGCCCTTGGCAATGTAGACAAGGATGCCATCCCATGGTATGCAGCTGCAATAATTAGCATAAAAGATAAACTTTTAGAATTGTCAAAATATATTGTAGCAGATGCCTATTTTTCAAAGTCTACTTTTGTAGATAAGATTACTAAGTAGTGTAAAACAATTATTGCCATATTCTTAATAGCACTCTTGGAGCGATATTTTTCACTATTAAATCTCAATATAGAACCACTATATTTTCGATTCAATAGCAAAAAATCTCATCTCCAATAGCACTATTAAAAATACACCAATAATTATTTTACCCTACTCAGTGCTGGTTTTCAGTTAATTAGTCGTTTAAGAAATGATGCTGATTTGTTATATCTTACAATAGAAGTGCCTACTAAAAAGAGAGGTCGACCTAGAGTATATGATGGTAAAATTGACTTTAAAAATTTAGATTTAACTAGATGTGATAAAGTCGATTTGCAAGATGAAGATGCATACACTCTAATTGTCTACTCTAAAGCTCTAAAAAGAAAAATTAGATTGGCTATTGTTTTTACAAACGAGCAGCACACAAAGTGGATACTCTATTTTTCAACTGACACTTTAATGAGTGGAATAGATATTATTGAATACTACAGAACACGCTTTCAAATTGAGTTCAATTTTCGAGATGCCAAGCAGTTTACTGGATTAAACCACTGTCAAGCTAGAGGTATTAAAAAATTAGATTTTAATTTCAATGCATCACTTGCTGTTGTCAATATAGCTAAAGATATATGTAAGCAGAATAACATCAAATTCTCAATATATTCATGTAACGTGTTAATACACAATGCATTTATGATAGAATGATTTATTAGTCTGTTAGGCATTAAGCCTGACAAGCATTTAAATGACAAAATTTTCAAAGAACTTATCTCATTTGCGGCTATTGTCGCTTGAGGGGGGTATTTTTTTTCCGAAGTATTGTCATTTACAAAGTTAACTAAAATTTTATAGCTTTTTATGTTTACTTCACATTTTAAACATAGGAACTCTACCTTGGTTCGGTTACCTTGGTGCGATTACAGATGTTGAACCCAACATTTGAAAGCATTGCAAATAAGGACTTATTTTCAAAATCTGTTGTTATGAATTAAAATTTGTGGCTCCATTTTACCTTGTGGTTATTTCCTGTTTATAAGATATTTAACTTAATATTTTTCTTATTCTCAATAGAGATAGTCTCGTAGTCGTGGGTCGATTCTACTGGTTGTCCACCACCAACAGTTATTGTAAAACTACCTTTTTCGACCTCTCTAGTATCGTTGTCAGTGTAGATTGAGAATTTGTCGATAGGTATCTCTAAAGTTACAGTTTTTGTCTCACCAGCCTTTAGAAATACTCTATCTAACGCTGCAAGTGAGTGGATAGCTGTTGCAACCGAAGCCTCGTTGTCTTTTACATAGAGCTGCACAACTTCTTCACCATCCATATTGCCACTATTTTTAACTTTTACCTCTACTCTTACGCTCTCTCTATCTTTTGAAATTTCACCAATAACTTTAGCATCCGAAAAGTCGAAATCAGTATAAGATAGACCATAACCAAAGTGATATAGCGGTTTTTGAGTCATATAACGATAAGTGCGACCCTCCATATTATAATCTTCAAATGGTGGTAGCTGCTCTAACGACTCAACAAAGGTCATTGGAAGTCTACCAGATGGATTTTGATTACCAAAAAGTATATCGGCAAGTGCATTGCCTCCAGCCTCGCCAGGATACCAAGCATATATAAGTGCATCGGCTATCTCCTTAATTTCGTTTAACTGCACTGGACACCCTCCTGAAATAACTACGACTAATGGTTTGTGAGGTGCAGTTGCTTTTAGCTTTTTAAGGTAATCAATCTGAGCTTTAGGGAGCGAATTATCATACATATCACCCATTTGATTTGAGGCAATAGCCTCGCCCTCTTCGCCCTCTAAGAGCCATGTTAGCCCCATGCAAGCGATTGTAACATCGGCATCTTTTACATTACCTGTAGCCCAATCTATAGGGTTAGAGTTTGGTTTGTCGAGAAGAACACCCTGTTTGTATTGAATAGAGACCCCTTTGGGTGCACGGTTTGAGATACCACTAAGAAAAGTTGTCTGCTTATCACTTACACCAAAATAGTTACCAATAAGTGCATCGGCATTATTTGCATTTGGACCAGTTACAAACAGTTGACGTATATCTTGTTTGATAGGAAGTGTGTTATTCTTATTTTCGAGTAGCACCATAGATTTTAGAGCTGTTTCATAAGCCAAATCTTTATGTTTTTTGCTATCTACGATATTTGGGTCGACACTATTATATGGATTATTCTCCTCTGGGTCGAAAAGACCAAGCTTAAAACGAGTAGTCATAAGTGGTACCAACAAATCATCTATCTCCTCTTCGGTAATCATTCCAAGCTCAACCGCCTTAACAAGCTCTTTGTCGTAAACACTACCGCAATTTAGATTAAGACCATTTTTAACAGCAAGAGCAGTGGCTTCCGTTGCATTTGCTACAACTTTGTGGTCTCTGTAGAAATCCACAATTGCACCACAATCGGAGGTTACATACCCCTCAAAGCCCCAATCTCCACGTAAAATATCGATAAGAAGCGTTTTACTACCGCAACAAACCTCACCGTTTGTACGATTATATGCACCCATCACGCTCTCCACTTTTGCATCCATCACAAGAGCTTTAAAAGCAGGTAGATACGTTTCATAAAGGTCACGATTTGAACAAATTGCATCAAACTCATGGCGCAATTTTTCGGGACCACTATGCACTGCATAATGTTTTGCACAAGCAGCAGTTTTAAGGTATCTTTCGTCATCTCCTTGAAGCCCCTTTACAAACGAAACTCCTAGCTGTGAAGTCAAAAATGGATCTTCGCCATAGGTCTCCTGTCCTCGTCCCCAACGTGGGTCACGGAATATGTTAATATTTGGAGAATAGAATGTTAAACCTGTATAGATACCTCTATTTCCACGCTTACTAGCAGCATTATAAAATGCTCGAGCTTCGTCTGAGATAGCATCCGCCATACGATAAATTAAATCAGGGTCGAAAGTTGCACCAAGACCTATTGACTGAGGAAAAACTGTTGCCTTTCCAGCACGTGCCAAACCATGCAGACACTCATTCCACCAATTATATTTTGGTACACCCAAATCGGGTAGTGCTTTAGCAGCATTTACCATCTGCGAAGCCTTCTGCTCTAGGGTCATACGTGAGACTAAATCCTCTGCACGCTCTTCAAAAGAGTAGTTTAAATCTTTATAAATCTCTTTTTGCTCCTGCGCATAAGAAGATGCAATTAAAAATGATGAGAGCAGCAGTAGTGATGCCCTTTTTGATAGTAGATTATTTTTCATATTGGGTAGTTATTATTTTTTATAATTATACTCCACAAATTTATTAATTTTTAATCATTAATCAAAAAATATTATATATTTTTACTAAATTTACTTGAGGGAACTTCTAAAAATTGGATTTTAACGCTTTTTCATTTTGAGGCTTCATCTTTGAATTTTGCAAAATGCACCGTAGACACCGCTACGCCCACATTTTGCAAAATCCAAATCTAAAACCTCAAAATAAAAAATCGAATAAAACCAATTATTAGAACTCCCCATATTTTAAGGGGAAATTAGCAACTTGGTATGAGTATGTAGACAAACACGATAAAGAGGGGCATTTTTCAATCGTTAAAAACACTTTTACCGAACTCTGTAGAGACGTTAGGTCTAACGTCTTAAATCGAACGAAGCTTATGACAAATATTACAGAACATCGCAGATATATTTTGTTATTAAAAGAATTATTTTGATTTTAAAGTGCTGTATCTTTAGACGTTGTGCACAACGTCTTTCATGTTAAAATCCAAATAAAAGCGTAAAAAGTTTCAATTAAAATTGTTTTATTATCTTTGTGTCAAGGTATTAAGAGGAGATAGGCACTGCTGGGGAGCAACCTATCAAGCAATAAATATCCTGACGATATGCAGTAATGTATTTTTTTGGGGGGGTGAAAAACCTCCCTTTTTTTAATATAAGTAGTGTAAAATAATTATTGGTGTGTTTTTAATAGTGCTATTTATAATCGGCAAAACAAATCGTACGTAAATTTCAAAACAAATTGTACTTTTTATGGGTGGGGTTGGCTCAAAACAAATCGTATTAGTTTTGTGTGATTTTTTTGTTGTTTGGGGGAGTTT
>JAWXTR010000104.1:0-9127 GCA_044433365.1 Rikenellaceae bacterium | reverse complement strand
TAAAATAAAAAACAATGAATTTAAAATCTCTACTTTACAGCTCACTTTGTAGCTTACTTCTGCTTCTTGCCTCATGTGGTGGTGAGCAGAAAATTAACAGAGAGAGTGATTTCAATTTCGATTGGAAATTTACTCTTCTCGACGACACAACCACACTTAAAAACCTACCGCTCAATGATAGCAATTGGCGTGATGTAAGACTTCCTCACGATTGGAGTGTTGAATCATCTTTTAGCGAAGATTTGGAAGGGTGTACAGGTTACCTTCCAGGTGGTGTCGGAGTGTACCAAAAACATTTTACAGTAGATAGCGACAAAGCATCTAAATCCACACACGTTCTGTTTGACGGAGTCTACAACAATGCAAAATTTTGGTTAAATGGAGTTTATCTTGGCGAAAATCCTTACGGTTACTCACCAATTAGCTTCGATTTGACCGATATACTTAAAGGTGCAGGCGAAACTAACGTGCTTACAGTATATGTAGACCACTCTCGCTATGCTGATAGTCGTTGGTATACAGGTAGTGGTATCTACCGTAACGTAAAATTATACTCTTTTGAAAAACTACATATTCCAATCTGGGGAACATTTATTACAACTCCTACTATCACTGCAAGTTCGGCTACTGTTAATATTGATGTTGATATTGTAAACGACTTTGCAGAGGATAAAGAGATGGTAGTTAGTAGTGAAATTGTAGATGGTGCTGGAAATATTGTTACAAAAGGCGAAAAGAGTCTAAAAATCGCTAAACACTCTAAGATTACAACCTCTCAAGTTATTGAAGTAGAGAATCCAAAACTTTGGGATACAGAAAATCCAAATATGTATAAAGCAATTACATCTATCAAAGTTGGAGGTAAGCTTTTAGATCAAAAAGAGACTCCATTTGGTATTCGCTGGCTAGTTTTCGACAAAGATAAAGGCTTTTTCTTAAATGGTAAATCGACCTATGCAAAAGGTGTTTGTATTCACCACGATGGCGGACTTGTTGGGGCTGCTGTGCCTGATGGAGTGTGGCGTAGACGACTTGAAGAGCTAAAAAAAGGTGGTGTAAATGCAATTAGAACATCGCACAATCCATTTTCTGAGAGCTTTTTAGATTTATGTGATGAGATGGGTTTCTTGGTTCAAAACGAAATTTTCGATGAGATGGATAACCCTAAAGATAAACGCTTTAATATGAACGAAAGAGAGGTTTTGTATCACACTCGTGGTTATACCGAACATTTTCAAGAGTGGGGCGAAAGCGATCTAAAACGTGTTATTAAAAGAGACCGTAACCACCCTTCAGTATTTATGTATAGTATAGGTAATGAAATTGAGTGGACCTACCCTCACTACAAGCATGTCAGTGGTCTTTGGGATCCAGAGGTAAAAGGTGGATATTGGAACCGAATCCCTCACCTTACTCCTGAGCAGATGAAAGCTCGTTATGATGCCCTTCCTGAGCGTGAGTATGTACTTGCCGAGACTGCTCAGAAACTATCAAAATGGGTAAAAGATATGGATACAACTCGTCCTGTAACTGCAAATCTTATTATTCCTGTTGCAAGTTGTGTTACAGGTTATGCTGCTGCTCTTGATGTTGTTGGCTTTAGCTATCAAATTGCTCAATATGATTGGTGTAAGAAGCATTTCCCTGATATGATGTTTACAGGCAACGAAAATACTGGTCTGCTTAGCGAATGGAAATCTATTACCGACAATCCTATGGTGTTTAGTATGTATATGTGGACTGGTATCGACTATATCGGTGAGACAAACCTTTTATGGCCTCAAAAAGCTTGGGATGGCGATATGCTCGACCTTGGTGGATTTAAAAAAGCTGGTTGGAACCACTTTAGAGCTATCTGGGATGATGAACCATTTGTAGCTATCCAAACTCGTAAAGCTGAGGGTTCGCCTTTTGTTGTGAAAAATGGCAAAGTTATATCTAAAAATGGTAAAGAGGTGGCTTGGAATAATATTTCAGCACAAGAAATTTGGAACTACAACAATGATGAGCAGGTGATTGTAGAGGTTGTCGGCAATCTTAAAGAGGTGGAGCTTCTTCTGAATGGCAAATCTCTTGGAAGCCAAAAACTTTCGGAGTGTGACGATAATATAATGAGATGGGGCGTGCCTTACACAACAGGCGTTTTAGTTGCTAAAGGCAAAGATGCTTCGGGTAAAGAGGTTACTGCTGAGCTAAAAAGTGCTGGCGAGCCTGCTGCTATCAAAGTTGATATTGACAAAACAGCTCTTGCATCTGATGGTTATGATGTGGCGCATATTATCGTACAACTTGTTGATAAAGATGGAGTTGAGATAAAAAATGTAGAGCAAAAATTTGAATTTGAGATTAATGGCAATATTACACTGCTTGGTGTTGATAATGGTTGGAATAAGAGCACCCAAGATTTTCAAGCAAGTAGTGTTGTAAGTCACTTAGGACGTGCACTTGCAATTGTTCAATCAAAACTTGACACTAAGGGTGATGTTACAATCACTGTAAAATCTGAGAGCTTAACTCCTCAAACCATTGCTGTTAAAGTTGAATAGCTGTTTAAAACAAAAAATACAAACTACAAGTAAGACATTAATCGAGGTGGGTGACCCACAATCAACAATCCAGACCATCACCCCTGTTCACATGCGTTGTGAGTGGGGGTAATGGTCTGGATTGTTTAATTTTAAGTAAATTTATTTACTTTTGAGTCGCCCTCCTCGCACCATCACAATAGGGTCATTCCTGTATATTTGCGAATAACCCTGTTGTAATTATTATTTAGGGGAGTTCTAAACTCTGGATTTTGAGAGATTTTTCTTTTTAAGGCTTTAGATTTGGATTTTGCGAATATAGTCTGTAGTGGCTCCTACCGCCTTTATTTGCAAAATTCAAAGATGAACTCTTAAAATGGAAAAGCTCCGAAAGCCAGATTTTAAAGGTTCCCTTTACAAATTATTTTTTTATTTTATCGACAATAAGAGCAATTGCGCCATCTCCAGTAACATTACAAGCAGTACCGAAGCTATCCATTGCAATATAGAGCGTAATCATAAGAGCAATGGCACTTTCATCGAAATGAAGAATCGAGCCTAACACCCCTAAAGCTGCCATAATAGCACCCCCTGGCACGCCTGGTGCAGCAACCATAGTGATACCAAGCATCATAATAAACGAAACGTACAACCCAAAATCGTAAGACATACCAGTAAGCAACATTATTGCCATGGAGCAGGCAACAATCTTCATAGTAGAACCCGAAAGGTGGATTGTAGCGCAAAGAGGCACTGCAAAAGCTGCAATATCTTCGCTAACTCCGTTTTTTCTACACTGCTCTAAAGTTACAGGAATTGTTGCTGCCGAACTTTGCGTTCCAAGAGCTGTCATATATGCTGGAAGCATATTTGCAAGCAATTTTAAAGGGTTTTTCTTAGATATTGCCCCTGCAATTGAAAATTGAGTAATAAGCAGTGCAACAGTCATAAAAAATATAACAATAATCAGTTTTACAAACACCTCTAATACATCGGCAACCTGTCCAGAAAGGGTAATATTTAAGAAAATACCAAAAATATAGATAGGTAAAATAGGGATAATAATTTTCACTATCACCTCATTGATAATATCACGAAATTCGCTAATAAAGTTGCGAATGTAGTCGCCTTTGACAATACTAACACCAATACCTATTGTAAATGCTAAAATTAGTGCTGTTACAACGTTCATTAGCGGTGGAATATCTATTGAAAAATAAGGTAATAGCTCTATAGCTGAATCACTAGCAACATCTAGCCCTGTGCTTCCCTCCAACATCGATGGTAAAAATGTGTTACAACTAAAATAGGTTAAAAATCCAGAAAATAGAGTGAAAACATAGGCTAAAACTGCTGTTATAGCTAATAAACGCCCTGCACTACGTCCTAAATCGGCAATACCTGGAGCAACCAAGCCTACAATCAACAGAGGGATAATAAACCCTAAAAAGCTGCTAAATAGGCTGTTAATTGTAATAAAAATACGTGCAATCCAGTGCGGACAAAATAGACCAAAAAGGATTCCGAGTAAAATAGCAATAATTACACGAGGAAGTAACGAAAGTTTGATTTTTTTCATTGTAATGAGGGTGTTTTTGATTTTAAATTATGGAGAGTTCTACATCTCTAAAGAGAGATTTTAGAAGTTTCCTTTATATTATTATGGAATTTAAAAATATCCTTATATCACAAAAGTAGTGATAATTTTTTAATTTCTACAATTTTATGATTAAGAACTCCCCTAAAATTTAAAAACAACTTTTAGAGAAATATTTTACACTTAAATATTTTTTAATTATAATCTCATATTTATTGGTAAGATATAATAAAAATATAAAATTCTGAGCTGCAAATATGTGTAAATTTTCAAAGTTTTGTATTGTTGACTATAAATCTACTGCTGTTTATTACTATTAATTTGATAAAAATAGATACTTTTGTAAGTTGTATCTGTAACCAATATTTTATTGATTATAGAGGGAACTTCTAAAGGGAAGTTCTAAATTCTCTCAAAATCCAGAATTTTGAACTTCCCAAGAGTAAAAAGTGTAAATTATAAAATAAAAAGTATGAAAAAATTTAGTTTCTATCTGCTTTTTTGCGCAGGGTTATTAGCTCCCTCTCTTTCGTTTTCGCAAAGCGATTATACTGCACCAAAAGAGATGAAAGCACGCTTACAAAAGATTGTAAGCAAATATCCCTCAATGGCAAAAATGGAATCTATCGCTAAAACTCCCTCTTCAAACGAGGTTTTAGCTGTAACTTTAGGTGTGGGCGATGTTGCAAACCACCCTGCTATTGCGGTTGTTGCTGGTGTAGACCCTCGCCATCTTGTTGGTGTTGAGACATCACTACAGCTTGTTGAGGATTTTTTATCAAGAGAAGATGCCGAGCAGTTTTTATCAAAAAACACCTTCTACATATTTCCATGTGTAAATCCTGATGCTACTGAAGGGTTTTTCGGAGATTTAAAATATGAATCTGCCCTTACAAAATCGCTCTACGACAACGACCGTGACGGTTTGATGAGTGAAGATGGAGTAGACGACCTTAATGGCGATGGTATCATCTCTTCTATGATTGTCGAAACTGCTGGTGGTGAGTACATCAAACATCCAGATGACAATCGAGTTATCATTAAAGCCGATGCTGCAAAAGGTGAAAAGGGTAAATATAAGCTCTTTAGCGAGGGAAAAGATAATGACGATGACGGACTTATCAACGAAGATGGCGTAGATGGTGTAAGCCTAAATCGCAACTTTACCTACAAATTCAAAAACTGGGGTGCACAAAGTGGTGATTACCCAGTTTCGGAGGTTGAAAATAGAGCTTTGTTAGATTTTATGTACAACGCCTTCAATATACATACGGTTGTGGCATTAGGTGTAAACGACAATATGGCTGAGGCTCCAAAATATACAAACAAAACTCGCAAAGGGGTAGATTTACCCAAAAGTGCTGATAGCGAAAATATGTTATTAGATGCCGATAATGCACTTGCCACCCTAGTTAGTGAAATCTACAAAACAAACAATCCAAAGTCAAACAATATCTTAGCTGAGACACCGCTAGATGGTAATTTTATGGAGTGGGCATACTACCACTATGCTAGAAATAGTTTTGCAACTACTGTTTGGAGTGTCGACCAAAAAGATAGCCGTGATAGTCGTGAGGCTGCCTACCTAAAATGGGCTGATAAAAACGGGGTTAAAGATTGTTATACTGAGTGGAGCGTAGTAGAACATCCAGATTTTGAGGGTGAGACTGTAGAGCTTGGTTCAATCAACCCTTATGCAATGTATACCCCCTCTTTAGAGTTAATCGACGACCAAATTGATGCAACAATCAAAACTATCTCCGATATTGCAGCATTAAGTCCAAATATTGTGCTAAATGTATCGACTACAGAGATTAGCAAAGGTGTATATAGAGTTGTTGCAAAGGTTGTTAACGATGGAGCAATTGCCACAACTACCGCACTTGGCGAGAAATCATATCTTGTAAAATATGTAAGAGTAGAGTTAAAACTTAATGGTCAAAAGATGGTGCAAGGTACACGTATCACAACAATCCCATCGCTTAAAGCAGGCGGAGCAGAGGAACTTAGCTTTATAGTTGAGGGGAAAGGAAGTTTTGAGCTTGAAGTTGGCTCACCTCAGAGTGGATATGTATCAAAAACAGTATCACTTTAGTCTTAACTTTTAAAAAGATATTATGATGAAAAAATTAATATTACTTATATCGGCAATTCTTACATACAATGCCGCTACAGCTCAAAAAAGAATCCCTGTAGATGAGTTTTTTGCTGCTGCTGGTACTCCAGCAAATCCAAAAGTCGAGGCTAGCTGGAATTTTTACCGAAACCTAAACCAAATCGAAACACTTTGTAAAGATATAGCTAAAGCCTATCCAGAGCTTGCAAAAATGGAGTCTATCGGCAAATCTTACGAGGGAAATGAGATGTGGGCACTTACAATCACCGACTACAAAACTGGCGAACCAGACAAAAAGCCAGCGATGATGATTTTTGCAAATATCCACTCTAATGAGGTGCAAGCCACTACAATGGCACTTTACACTGCATGGTATTTGACCGAGATGTACGGTAAAAATGAGTTTATCTCTGAGCTTCTTAAAGATAAAACTTTCTATATTGTACCTACAATCAATCCCGATGCTAGAGAGTATTTTATGTATGCTCCAAATACTCCTCACTCTCCTCGTGCAGGTATGATTCCTATCGATGCTGATAGAGATGGATATATCGACGAGGATGGTTATGACGATCTTGATGGCGATGGAAATATCGTACAGATGCGTCGCAAAAGTAGCAATGGACAATATATAGTAGACCCTAACGACTCACGAAAAATGACACGTGTAACACCAGGAATGAAGGGTGAATACGAATTAATTGGATATGAGGGTATGGATAATGATGGCGATGGTAAGCTTAACGAAGATGGCGTTGGGGGTTACGACCCAAATAGAGATTTTGGTTACGCTTGGGAGCCAAACTTTATCCAACATGGAGCTTACAAATATCCTTTTTCAACTCCTGAGAACCGTAATGTTGTAAACTTCTTATTTGCGCATCCAAATATTGCAGCAGGGCAAACTTATCATAATGCTGGTGGTATGATTCTATCTCCTCCAGGTTCAGTTGACGACGACCATAGTGTAAATAGAAACGACCAACGTGTATACGACTATATTGCCTCAAAAGGTGAAGAGTTAATCCCAGGCTACAAATCGCAGGTTATCTACCGTGACCTCTACACCACTGTTGGTAGTGATATCGACTATTTAGGTCTAGGTCGAGGTCTGTTTATGCATTGTAATGAGCTTTGGAGTACATTCGATATGTTTAATGGTATGTATAAAGGCGATGCTTCAAACCAAATTTATGAGTTCGATGAAAAACTTCTATTTAATGAAGGTATTGTAGATTGGACTGAGGTAGAACATCCCGATTTTGGCACTATTGAAGTGGGTGGAAATAAGAAAAATTTCGGTAGAATGCACCCAGGTTTCCTACTTGAGTCGGCAGCACACCGAAATATGGCATTTACCCTTTTCCACTGCTACCACACTCCTAAACTATCTATCGACTCTGTTACAGAAAAAGAGGTTGCAGGTGGTTTGAAAGAGGTGACAGCTGTTATTGCGAATAGTCGTCTGATGCCTACACACTCTGATTGGGATTTGAAAAACAAAATTATTCGTCCTGATTGGATAAAACTTGAAGGAGCAGAGATAGTTTCGGCTATGGTCGTTACCGACAATGTACTTGGCACTAGCAAAGAGCAAATACGCCACAAAGAGCGTCTAATTGTCGATAATATTGCTGGCAACTCTTATGTGACTGTAAAATGGCTTATAAAAGGTAATAGCAACTACACCGTTATTGTTGACAGTATCCGTGGTGGTGTGGTGACAAAATAAGAGATACGCTACTATAGAGTGTCATTTATAAAGCCTCTATTAAGTTAGCTTGCAAATAGTTACATGTCTAAAAAACCTCTAAATTACCTCCATTTTTGCACAAAAGTGCAAAAATGGAGGTAATTTAGAAGTTTTTTAGACACCTAACTATTTGTATATTAACTTAATGGAAGTTTTACGAATGACCCTATGAATATGTGGATTGAATGTGGCAAAATGACAGGTGGTTCAAGGAATATATTAGACCATCAAAAAAAGGCAAACGTGATGGCGTAGAAAAGTTTGGCAGTGTTGAGTTTTTTGGGTTAGATAAAGACACAATAGATAGTGACCTATATATAGACAAGAAGTCATCGTTAGAGTAAGCAGCATCATAATCGTGCATAATCTCCTTTAGCGTTGTGAGGTTGAATGCCGATAGCTTTATGATGTTGTCAGCTCGCCCAAATAGTGGCTCTTTGGAGTTTTGGAATATCTTCTGCATAAGCGAATAGACTGAACCTGAGACAATTAAATTCATCTTTGTGCGCTTGCGATATTGATCCCAGATATTCTGCATATCGCTGTAAACCGACTCATTGATGTTGTAGAACTCCTGAAATTCGTCAATCACCAAGTTGAAAGTGTTGTTCAAAGCTAACTCCATCAGATACTTAAATAGCGAACCAAAGGTGATAATCTCATCTGGCACATAGCAATCAAGCGCAGCTTTGATTTGCGGAATAAACTCAGCACACAACGAAGCCTCATTCTTGCGACCCACAAATAGATAGACCGTAGGAGTCTGCTCCACAGCCTTCATTATAAGGCTGGTTTTGCCAATACGACAACGACCAGTCACCACTGTAAGGCGAGAGTTTTCGTTGAAAGATAAATTCTGAATGCGCTTTAACTCAGCTAATTCACTTGTTCGATTGTAAAATTTCATAATGCCTATTTATTCTGTTACCGCCGTAACTGTTACCACCGTTAAAAAGATAGTAGTGTATTTATTTTAAACTGCAAATATATTTTATCCTTCAGTATGAATTACTGAATGTTAAGTAGTGTAAAACAATTATTGCCATATTCTTAATAGCACTCTTGGAGCGATATTTTTCACTATTAAATCTCAATATAGAACCACTATATTTTCGATTCAATAGCAAAAAATCTCA
>JAWXTR010000103.1:0-9177 GCA_044433365.1 Rikenellaceae bacterium | reverse complement strand
GCTGCTTGCTTAGCTTAACGGCATTCTCTTTAAATGCCTTGTCATAATGTTTTCTTCCCATAATGCAAAGTTAATAATTTGTTGCTTAACTTTGTCTGCATCTGGGATAGGTAATTCCAATATATTTATAATACTACTATCTGCAAGGTCGGTTATAGAACAGAAGTTGATATTAATCTTTTAATAATGTTTTTTTTATCTGCGTAGCAACCTCATAAGCCAAATTAACTGGTACTGCGTTACCAATCATTTTATATCCATAATCTACTTTATTATATATAAAAACATAATCATCAGGAAAACATTGCACACGTGCAACTTCTCTTACAGTCATCCTTCTGTATAGATGTTCTTGTCCCACAATAAACCTTTGAACATTGGTCGCTATTTTTTCCATCTTTGGAGCTTGAGGGTGAAGTTGACATTGGCGTCCACTAGCCTGTACAGTATAACCAGGCTCATCCCATGCTCTTACCCTATTTCGTGACATATATATCGTTGAATAATTACCTATAAAATACTCATGATTTGGAATTAAGCATTCATCCCCATTTGTATTGTTTTGTTTTTTTGCAGGAATTGCACTATCCTTTAAATCCCAAATTGAATCTTTTAAAGTTGGCTTATAACTATGCGGTTTTGGAAATTCAAATTTTTTAATCTGTAAATCTTTTCTAAAACCAATATAAAAAACCCTATCTCTGTCTTGTGGCACACCATAATCATTAGCATTTAACAATTTAACAAATACATTATAACCAGCTTCATCAAATAATAACATAAAATTATTTACCGCCTCAGCATGTCTTTTAGCTAGCATACCTGAAACATTTTCTGCCACAAAAAACTTTGGTTGTTTATCTTTTAAAATCCTTATATATTCATAAAAAAGCTGTCCTCTATCATCTTCAATTCCCTTTAATTTACCCGCTTCACTCCATGATTGGCACGGAGGACCTCCTATTATACCATCTATATTATCTGGAAATAGAGAGGACGATATTTTTCGTATATCACCTTCAATTAGTTTAACATTAGGGAAATTTTTTTTAAAAGTAGTATATATTTTAGAATCAAATTCATTTGCAACAACCGTTTCAAAACCTGCTTTATGAAAACCGAGATCTAAACCTCCTGCGCCTGAGAATAAACTTACTATTTTCATTTTAAACATAATATGTAATTAATAATGCTGGAATTAATTTTGCTGGATTATTTGGATTTTTTATACTAATTTCTTTCAACTTCAAATTCTCATACTGTTCTTTCAAAATGTATAATTTATTAATATTATCAAATTCTTCTAATTTTTCTTTATTTATAATAGCCATAAAATTGAACTCTTTAGAGTAATCTCTATTATAAACATAGTTGAATACTTTAAAAGGATTATCTATCCCCCACATTCCTCTCACTCTCAAATAAGTAATACCTAATGGATCTACCCTATTCACACGTCCCAACTCTTTAGTTTCGGCAAATTCTACATTAGGAATAGATTCTACACCATCTTTTATTGTATTTTTAATCTTTTCGTAAGTTTGTTTGTCCGCACAATAATCGGTTCCATAAACAAAAGATAATGATTTTAATACATTGTTTTTTACAATACCAACGGCATAAATCATATCTTTAATTTCCCATTTCTCACAATCCCTACATTCACTGCTAATCATTGGACTATTGGAAAATAGTTTTGATTTTGGATAACTACTATTCAAAGCTAAACCACTATCATTTGACTCTATTTTTTTAACCTCAATTGCATCTCCATTTTTTAAAATTGAATCTGGAGGATTATTTTTATTTCCTAGATATGAAAAAGAGTCACTAATTTTTTTATTTCTTAGTAATAAATCATTTTCACCTACTGTTCCTGCAAAGATATCTTTAACATACTCTTCAAGAGCTTCTCCCATATTATTTGCTCGATTATGAGTATCGGAATAAGCTTTTAATTGAAATTTTGGATTTTTTACTATTCCACAAATAGCATCAATTATATTTCCCATTTTCTTAAATTATACTTAATTTACATTATTGAAATTTATTTACAAATATATAAAATAAATTTTATTTTATCGAGTATATTTTTTTAAACAAATGATAAACTAATTTAATATTATATCTGATTTTTAAATCATTGTAATAATTAAAACAAATAGTGAAAAAAATATCATATATCTTCTTTCACTATTTGTTTTTTATTTATGGGGAGTTCTAAATTCTGGATTTTGAGAGATTTTAGAAGTTTACTTATTATAACACTTATCGTAAATCTGATAAATAGCATCACTGAGCACCTTGCTTTCAGCCTTGTTTATCTGCTCGAGGCTCATTCCCTCATAAGGTGAGACGTACTCTACGGTATCATCTTCTGAAAGCAAATATTTAAAGCCTAAATCGAGTGCTGGTTCGCCGTACTGCTTCATTTGGCGTAGAAGCTCTGGTTGTAGTCGCTCTACCACCTCTTTGTAGGCTGGATCTGAGTAGAAATTTATATTTTCCAATGGATCTTTCTCTAAATCAAAGAGGTATGGAGTATCACGACACGACAAAACCAATTTATGACGACCATCTATAGCAGCAGTCCATACATTAAAAGGTGAGTCGGTAAGGTAGACTATACGATCGGAGTCAACCACCTTTTCGCTGTTTAAAAAGGTCTGGGCATCATTAATACCGTGTACATTTTCAATTTGCGAAGCTCCCATAAGCCCTAAAATTGTAGGTGCAAAGTCGTTTGTAGTGTAACTTTTTTCGATTACTTTGCCTGCATCTATTTTATTTGGATAACGAACTATAAATGGAATTTTTGCAGCAGATTGATAAGGATTGCCTTTATTCATTTTGTGGTGCTCGTACATATTGTCGCCATGGTCGGAGGTAAACACCACTATAGTGTTGTCGGTTAGATTATTTTCATCTAAATAGTCTAATATTTTACCCACATTATCGTCAATACACTTTACCATTGCAAAATATTCACGCACCTGTTTTGCATCAAACGCTTTCGATTCGTTTTTACCCCCTACTGCCCATTTTGGACGCTCAGCCACAAGCTCACTATCCATTGTAGTAGGTGGATCGATTTTCATATTTCCAAACATCGTTTTGTAAGGTTCACGAGAGATATTTGGAGAGTGAGGATCGGGAATTGAAAGCATCATACAGAACGGTTTGTCTTTATCACGCTCCAACATCTCAATACACCTATCAGTTAGAAAATCGGTACTATACATCGCAGGGTCGACCACCTTAGGAGTTTTGTTCGATGGTACAATATCGTTAATTTCACCCACAATTTCATACCATTTACTATGATTTGTCTCAAACACAAAGCTTCTATCCATATATCCAAAGGCATAGCCAGGATTCATATATAACTTATCGAAGTGTGGTGTACCTGCAAGGTGCCATTTCCCTACATAATCGGTTTGGTAGCCATCACGACGCAACATTTCGGCAAAAGTTGGAAGATTTGCATCCATCGCCATGCCGTTTATCGGAGCTTTCGTAGCAACTGGATATAACCCTGTTTGGAACGAAGCACGTGAAGGAGTACTAACAGGGCTTGCAGCATAGAAATTGTTGCAAAGCACCCCCTCTCTTGCCAATCTATCGATATTTGGAGTCTCCACCTTAGCATCCATGCCCCAAGCATAAGCTTGCGAGCTATCGACTAATTCACGATAGCAACCTAACGTTTTGAAACTCTGCTCATCAGTTTGAATTATTAGTAGGTTTGGTCTATTATCTGATTTTTGACCACCAACACTGCTACACGAGCCTAAAAACGATGAAGCTACTGCTAATGTTGGAAATATATAATCTCTTTTTAAATACATAATATTATTCTGTTACATTTACATTTATGGTATTGCTACTAATAAGTTTACCATCACTATTTTTTGCTTTAACGGTAATAGTTCCGCTTTTGTCTGTAGATTGAACTGCTAGTAGACAGCGACCTAAATAGCTATTGATTGTACGACTTTTAAAGGTGTCGTATTTTGAGGTATCACCGCAATCTGTGCCTAAGAAGTGATATTCACCCTCTATTTCAAAAGTAATCTGCTCTTCTTGATTTTTAATTGCTCTGCCTTTATCATCTACAAGCTGCGCAACTACATGGAGTACATCACACTCATTTGCCTCCATACCCTCTCTATCGGCAGTAAGCGAAATAGAGGTGGCACTACCTAAAGTTTCCAACGACTCAACCACTTTTTCGCCATCTTTTACACCTCTAGCCTCAATTTTTCCATCTTTATAGTCGACAGCCCATTTATAGATTCTATCATCTTGATTATCAAGATACTGTTTGCCTAAAGATTTACCATTTTGGAATAGTTCAACCTCACTACAGTTAGAATATATCTCAACTATTGTTTGTTGATCATCGTTATAGTTCCAATAAGGGTTTACTTTCTGCCACTCACGTGGAGCCAATTTCCAAGCATCTTTTTTCTTCTCTACGACACTTCCATCGCTATCTTTTTTAAAGGTCGAAAGCTCCTGAGTTTGAGTATAAATTGCAAGAACTGGCTCATCGCTCCAGAATGATTTGAAAGCGTAGTAAGAACCTCTTGGAAATGCTGCAATATCGAGTGGTCCATGTGGAGTAACCTTTACAGGCCATGAATTTTCACGACACTCACCCATATAATCTACACCAGTCCAAAGAAATATACCAGGGATAAAATCGTGGTCTAAAACCGCTTTCCACTCATACCAACGAACCACATTTTCTGTTCCCATCATCGGTTTATCAGGATAATTCTCTTTGAAGTAGTCATATTTTGTCTCCTTATAGCTAAACCCTATTACATCCAACACTTTAGCATAGTCAGTCTCCATACTTGAGGTAGGAAGTATTAGATTTGCTGTAACAGGGCGAGTGGTATCCATCTCACGAGTCCATGCTGCAAGTTTTTTGGCTGTCTGACCCATATCAAAAGTTTGGTCGGGGTAGGAAGCCCAAAATTCACGAACCTGCTCTGGTGTGTTAGGAGGAGTAGGTACACGCCATAGAGTCCAATCGGTCTTACCATTCTTATTAGTATTACCAAATAGACCTGTAGCAGTACGATTACCCGGATATGTCCACTCAATTTCGTTTCCTATACTCCACTGAAAAATCGAGGGGTGGTTTCGACTTGAAAGCATCGTGTTTTTAAGGTCAATCTCAGCCCACTCTTGAAAATTTTCGGAGTGACCACGTGTAATGTAGTCTACCTCCTTATCTTGCATATTATAACGCTTATCTTTTGGTAAATCCCACTCATCGTAAAACTCATGTTGCACCAAAAATCCTAACTCATCGCAAAGTTCTAAAAATTCGTCTGAAACAGGGTTGTGAGATGTACGAATTGCATTACTACCCATATCTTTAAGAGCCAATAATCTACGTTTCCAAACATCACGAGGAACGGCACACCCAACTAAACCAGCATCGTGGTGTAGACATACCCCTTTGATTTTCATATTTTCGTCATTCAAATAAAATCCTTTGTCTTTATCAAATCTAAATGAGCGAATACCTATTTTTGTCTCTCTTTCATCAATTGTATTGTTATCGGCGATTACTCTACTTTTAACAGTGTAAAGCGTTGGAGAATCTACACCCCAAAGCTCAGGATTTTCAATCTCTACACTATCGTTAGTTGTAGTTTTTTCACCTGCATTAAGCGAGAACGAAGCAGAAGCAGTGGCCACTTTTTCGCCTTTTGAATTGAAAATATCCGACACCACTACCCCACTTTTTGGAGCATCATATTCGTTTTTAACATCAACATTAATATCTACAATAGCACTTTTAGAGCTAACCTCTGGAGTGGTGATATAGGTACCCCATACAGGGATATGGAGTTTGTCAGTCACTACAATATGCACATCACGATAGATGCCCGAACCTGTATACCAACGACTATCAGCATATCGACTATGGTCTACACGCACCGAAAGCCTATTTTCTTCACCTTTTGGAGCTAAAAGCGAAGTTAAATCATAGTAAATTGGAGCATAGCCAAAAGGATGTTCACCTATTTTTATTCCATTAATCCAAAATTCAGCATTGTTGTATACACCATCAAAAATAATATAAGCTTTTTGATTTTTATCAATAGTGGTATGAAATTTTTTACTATACCACCCTATTCCACCAGGCATAAAAGCCGTACAACCTTCCAAATCTTTTGAAAAGTTGTGTTCTATCGACCAATCATGAGGGAGGTTTAACTCTCGCCAAGAAGCAGGGTCATAGGTTGTTAAACGATAATCTGGCGAATCTGTTTCGGTAAATAACCAATCACTGTTGAATTTTTCAAATGTATTCTCACCTGATTGAGTTTGTGCAAATAGTAGCTGCGATGAAAATAGAGAAGCAAAGGTTAAGAATAGTGGTAATTTTTTAGTAGTTTTCATAACTATTATTTTTTTGGGGATTTTATTTATTAATTTTAGGGGAGTTCTAAATTCTGAATTTTGAGAGATTTTTCTTTTTAAGGTTTTAGATTTGGATTTTGTAAATATGGGTTGTAGTGGCTCTACTGCCCATATTTACAAAATTCAAAGATGAAGCCTTAAAAAGGGAAAGCTCCGAAAGTCAGATTTTAGAAGTTCCCTTTATTATTTTACAAAATATTCGTCAAAAATAATTATTATTATCTAAAAAAACAAGAAAAATCAATAATTTATCTGTTGTCTGATATTATTTTTTTGAAAATGGTCTCGTTATCAAAATCTGTTGTTATGAATTACAATTTGCGGCTCGGCGGTAGAGACGTAGCCCTGCTACGTCTGGGTTTGAATTTGACTTGGCACATTCAATTATTATTGCTTTGGTTAGCTGTGTTCGGTTACAGACGTTGTACACAACGTCTCTACCTTGGTTCGGTAAACTTGGTTTGGTTACAGACGTTGTGCACAACGTCTCTACGGGGTGTTATTGAACTCGGCAATTATGAATTATGAATTACAGTTTGTGGCTACGTCTCGACTGTTGCGTGCGAACCTGAAAATGGTCTATTATTTTTACTTAACAACCCAAAAAGACCCCAATTTTTTTACAAAATTGAGGTCTTTTTTGGGAAATTTTAAAATAACTATTTAATCATATCCATAATCTTAGCAGGTGCCTGCTCACTACGAAGAAGTGCTGCCATTTTATCCATATATGGGTGAACGTGTTCGAAGAACATTTTGTAACCCTCACAAAGAATATTTGCTTTAGGATCGCTTTCGGTACGTCCAAAACGATGTTTTGGGCAACCTCCTGTACAAGCGAAATAGTATTTACAACGTGTACAACTATCTGGAAGATTATTACGTTTTGCTACACCAAATCTAAATTGTTGTTTAGATGAGTAGATTGAGCGTAGGTGGTCTGTCTCAATATTACCTATTAGGTATTCTGGATATACAAAGTGGTCGCAAGAGTATACATCACCATTAAATTCAACCACTAAACCATCGCCACAACTTTTTGAAAATGCACAAAGACCAGGTTTTACACCATACCAATTTGCAAGCGTAACATCAAACATCTGTACATAATATGTACCAACATCGGTTTTAATCCACTCGTCAAAAATATCGCATAGAAAACGACCAAAATCTAAAGCATCTGTACTCCATTCGCTTACAACACCTGAACCTGCTTGCTCAGGAGATAAAATACGACCTCTACCGCCTAGCGACTCTAACTGCTCTGGCGATATAAATTCAACAGCTGGTAGAAACTGCATATAGTGGCTACCGATAGATTTAAAGAAGTTGTAAACCTCCTTACCACGTCCTGCACAAAGATTATTTACTACACTTAGTGTATTAAATTCTACTTTATTGTAGGTTAAACGCTCAGCTGCACGCATAACTTTACTAAAAGTTGGTGCACCCCCTACGTTTTTACGATAAGCATCGTGAATATCCTCCGGACCATCTAATGAAAGTCCAACTAAGAAATCGTTGTCGTGAAAAAATTTACACCAATCGTCGTTTATTAAAAGTCCATTTGTTTGAAGTGTATTTTCAATTTTTTTACCTTTAGCATACTTTTTTTGGTACTGCATAGCCTTTTCATAAAACTTAATACCTGCTAAAAGCGGCTCACCACCGTGCCAACAGAATGTAATTGTATCGACATCGTTAGCCTCGATATATTGCGCAATATATTCACGTAATACTTTGTCAGTCATTACTGTAGATGGAGCTAAATTATCATAAAGTAACCCTTTATCAAGGTAGTAGCAGTAGGTACAACGCATGTTACAGTTACTTCCGATTGGTTTTACCATAGTGGTAAAACTCTTTGGAGATGATATCTTTTGGGCTTCGTTAAAAGATATAGTTGATCTATTTCTATTCATCGTTTATTTTGTTTTTGAAAGGCAAAGGTATAATAATTTATCGAAATAAGAAATCTATTATCTAAAAAACCGAGACTATTTACACAATTCAGTTGCAAATTTAAATATAGTTGCTTACTTTTGGTGCGTTAAATACAATTTTAAAGCAAGTAAAATATGAATAATAAAGAAACTTCAAATTTTTGTCCAATTAGAGATGTTCTATCAAGAGTAGGCGACAAATGGTCGATGCTAGTGATGATGACAATATATAGAGGTGAAACTATGCGTTTTAAAGAGATAAACCGTGAAATTCCTGACCTATCCGAAAAGGTATTAACCTCAACATTACGAGCATTAGAGAGTGATGGCTATTTGAGCCGAAAAATATATCCACAAGTACCCCCAAAGGTGGAATATAAACTTACAGATATGGGCAAATCGCTAGTGCCACTACTTCAAAACCTAGTAGATTGGGCATTAAATCAAGGCAATCAAATTATTATGAATAGGGAGCAAAAAAGTAGTTAAAATTGGCTTTATAGCAAAAATCTTAGGTTAATTTGAAAATTTTCGTAAAAAATAAAAAATATTTATTTTTTTAACCACTCATTTTCAACATTACTAACCTAAAAGTAAGTATCTGATAAATTTGTAACCTCTTGATTTATAATATTATATTATATATTTTTGCATATATAAACAGTAAAATATTAAGTAGGGTAAAATAATTATTGGTGTATTTTTAATAGTGCTATTGGAGATGAGATTTTTTGCTATTGAATCGAAAATATAGTGGTTCTATATTGAGATTTAATAGTGAAAAATA
>JAWXTR010000102.1:0-9548 GCA_044433365.1 Rikenellaceae bacterium | reverse complement strand
ATTAATAATTACGCATTACGCATTAAGAATTACGAATTAATAATCACGCATTACGCATTAAGAATTACGAATTAATCATGACATTACAATATAAAAAATTCAGAGACACACTAGACGAGCTATTTATGCTTGACCATGCAGAGCTTGATTTTGGGATATATCGTATTATGAACCAGAAGCGAGCAGATATAGCAGATTATCTTGATAACCAGCTTGAAGAGCAGGTAACACAGCTGCTTAAAAGTAGCTTTGCTATTAGTGGCAATGCCGAAATTAAGGAGTTGGCGGAATTAGAGTCAACTTTGAAAAAGGCAGGACTTAGCGATGATGAGATTGCACAGCGACCAAATGTGCAGGAGCTTAAAGCAAAGCTAAAACACCATGTAGATCCAGCAGTTTTAGAGGACGAGGTATATAACCACCTATCAACATTCTTTAAACGTTACTACGATGGTGGCGATTTTATGTCTATGCGTAGATATAAGAGAGATGTTTATGCTATTCCCTATGAGGGTGAGGAGGTGAAACTACATTGGGCTAACTCCGATCAATATTATATCAAAACGAGCGAATATTTCCAAAATTACACTTTCAAGGTGGATGATAAAACAATCCACTTTGCACTTCGTGATGCCTCTACCGAGCAGAATAACAACAAATCTCAAAACGATAAAGAGCGATTTTTTAAGCTATGTGAAGAAGATTATATCACAGAGGATGATGGTGAGCTAACATTGTGGTTTACCTATGAGACTATGGCTAAAAAGCGTGATTTACAGAAAATCTTAATGAAAGAGGCACTAGATACAATTACCACAACTCTGCCAACTAAGTGGGGCGTGGTGCTATTTAGACCTATGCCAACAGAGAAGAATAAAACTCGCACTTTGCTAGAAAAGCATCTAAATGATTATGTATCAAGAAACTCATTCGACTACTTTATTCATAAAGATTTAGGTGGTTTCTTACGTCGTGAGCTTGATTTCTATATCAAAAATGAAGTGCTGTTTATTGATGATATTTCTACTGAGGAGCCAGAGCGTTTTTTAACATACCTTTCGCAAATTAAGACTATTAAAAACATAGGTGAGAAACTAATCACATTCCTTGCGCAGTTAGAGGATTTTCAAAAGAAACTGTGGCTGAAAAAGAAATTTGTAGTTGAAAGCAACTACTGTATTACCTTGGATAGAGTACCTAATAAATTATATGCAGAGATTGCTTATAATGATAAGCAGCGCAAAGAGTGGGTGCGCCTATTTGCTATTGATGAAATTGAGGGTGATGGCGATGGTGGATTATTTGGTGATAATAAAGTAGGATATACATCGCCTCTAACTGTTGAGTTTTTAGAGCAAAATCCTTTTCTGGTACTTGATACAGCTTTTTTTGATGATGATTTCAAACAACGCCTGATCTCTTCTATCGACAATATAGATGAGCAGTTGGACGGTACGCTTATCAACTCTGAAAATTTTCAGGCACTTAATCTTTTGCAAGAGAAATATCATGAGCAGGTTAAGTGTATTTATATTGATCCGCCTTATAATACTGGAGGTGATGGGTTTGTGTATAAGGATAATTACAAACATTCATCGTGGTTGTCAATGATGCAAGATCGTATGCAAATAGCAAAAAATCTTATGGTTGAAGATGCTTCTACATATATGAGTATTAATGAAAATGAAGTATACAATTTAGAAAAACTTTCTAATTATGTTTATGGTGAAGATATGTATCTAACAGCCTTTGCAGTAAAAGTTAGACATGAAGATCGTATTTTAAAGGGTGATAAAGATTTTCATGAAGTATTTGAAAATTTATTGATTTACAGAAAATCAGCAAAGCATAAAACTCTTAAAAGAGTCAAAGATAATACATCAAATGCTGAATATATGTGGGAGGTTACAACTAATGAACCAGATGAAGTTATATCTTTAGGAAACAAAGATGTTGAGGTGTATTTTTCTGGCAATTATACCATAACAAAAAAGGATCCAGATTTTAAATATTCTAAAAGAATAAGTATTCGAGGATCTATTAAAGAAGGTAATTCTAGTGGTAGGTTCTATACTAGTAATATAGAACCACTTTCTGAAAAATACGAAAATTGCATATTCAAAGTTCCAGATATGGGTGATGATGAAGCTCCATATAGATATTTTTGGAAACAATCTATTGAAAGTGGAAGAAAAAATGGTGACTATTTTCAGGGAGTACCACAAAACAGGAAAGATGAAATGTATATCCCATTCCCAAACTTTGTTGATATGGAAAAAGAGTTTAACAACTGTGCAGATGAAGGCGGTGTTGCATTTCCCGGAGGTAAAAAACCGATTAAGTTTGTTAAGCATTGTTTACAATTAGCAAAACAAAATAGTGGAGATGTTATACTTGATTATTTTGCTGGGTCTGGTTCAACAGGGCACTCTGTTATTGACATGAACAGAGAAACTATAGATCAATACAAATTGAAATACATACTAGTAGAAATGGGTACATACTTTGATACAGTGACAAAACCACGTGTGCAAAAAGTGATTTACTCTAAGGATTGGAAAGATGGTAAGCCAGTGAGCCGTGAGGGTTCGTCGCACTGCTTCAAATATTTGCGTTTGGAGAGCTACGAAGATACCCTTAATAATCTGATGACTAAAGAGCAAGGTTCGATTGATGCAGCATTTGGTAGTGACTACTTACTTGGGTATATGTTAGATGTTCAAATGCGTGGTTCGTTGTTTAATAAAGAGTGGTTTGTAAATCCGTTTGATTTTAAACTAAAGATTACTGCTCAAAATGAATTACAGGAACAACGCATAGACTTAATAGAGACGTTTAACTATCTCATTGGTCTAAATGTTGAGGCTGTGCAGTATCCAAAAGAGGGTTTGTGTGTAGTTGAGGGGATAACTCGCAGAGGGGCTAAAACACTTATTTTGTGGAGAGATTGTAGTAAGATAAACAACAAGGAGCTAAACAAAGCTCTCCGTAAGCTCTCATACAACACTCTCGACACCGAGTTCGACACCATCTACGTAAACGGTGATAACACCCTCCAAAACCAACGCCGTGACGAGGAACACTGGAAAGTAAATCTTATCGAAGAGGTTTTCGCTAGTCGAATGTTTGAGTAGAAATTGGGATTAAAAAAGGGAAAGCCTTAAAAAGACTCTCCCTTATTTCTGAACCCAAAAACTTGAAATCAGCGGTAAGTGGGAATATTCTGGTGACAAAGATACGAAAAAGTTTTAAAAGCAAAGCAATATATTATCATATGGAAATTAGATATATTTATTAACTTTGTAAAAATATTATTATATAGCTATGAATAACAAAAGATTAGTAATAAAAAATATTGGATCAATAAAATATGTTGATATTGAGTTAAATAAAATCAATGTGTTTATTGGTATGCAAGGAAGTGGAAAAAGTACGATTGCTAAAATTATTAGTTATGTGACTTGGGTTGAAAAGCATATTGCATTAAATAACAATATAGAATATTTTACAAAAGAGAACTCTTTTTATGATCATCTTGTAACTTTCCATAAATTAGATGGTTATTTTCATGATGGAGAACATAATTCATATGATTCTTTAATATCATATGAGTCGGATATTATCTCTATATTATATAGCTCGACTAGTGGCGTTTCTATAAAATTAAAAGATGTTTCTAACTATAAAAAAGTTAAAATATCATATATTCCCGCAGAAAGAAATATTGTGTCTTGTATACCTAATTGGTTTGATGTTAAATTATCTGATAACAATATACGTAGTTTTATGTCTGATTGGGAACAAGCACGCAAAAAACGAAGTTTATCATCTCCAATGTCATTAATGAATGGTCGTGTAAAGTATCACTACGAAGAACCGAATAGAGATGTCGTTGTTTTTGATAATAACATTGAATTAGATATGACAAATACAGCAAGTGGATTTCAATCAATGATTCCTATGTTTGCTGTTGTAGATTATTGTACAAAAGATGTATATACAGAAGATGTAAAAAGCATAAGAGACAAAAATAATATATCTTCATTTGTTTCAAATTATTTAAAAACAAAAATTCCAGAATTTGTTTCATTAGAAGATTCTTTTGTTAAACATATACTAAATGATCCTGAATATAGTAAATATCTTACAGAAGCATTAGATTATTTAAGAGAATTGGATAAGGTACAGCTTTCTAAGCTAATTATCGAAGAACCAGAGCAAAACTTATTTCCAGAGACACAACGTGATGTAACATATCAATTATTAGGATTAACAAATGATGATAGAGTTTCATTAACATTAACTACACATAGCCCTTATGTGTTATATGCTATAAATAACTGTATTGTAGGTGGTTTAGTAAAAGATAATATACCCTCTGAGATTAGTGATAAATTACCATCTAAACCTTATTGGGTTGACCCTAAAAGCGTATCTATATGGCAAATAACAGATGAGGGAGGGATTGTTTCTATACAAAATGAAAAGATGAACACTGTTAGTAAGCAATATCTTAATGACTCTATGAATGATGTTATGAATGAGTATTTTTCGATGCTTAAATATGTTAAAATAGATGGATAATAAAATTCTTGATGCAGTAAAAAGTAAATGGGCTAAATGGTGTCAAAATCATCATTTCCAATATTTTGACAATGAAAATATATTACTTGTAGATTGGACTGAGTATTATAGAGCTAAAGGAGAGCAAGGTGATTTAAAGATTCATACAGAAATACCTGTTGTTAATGAAGAAGGCGATGAAATGGTGGGGATATCGCTCAAAAATAGTGATAGATTGCCGATAACATTTGATTTAATGTCGCCTAATGCATTACCAAAGAAAAAATCGGATGGTCATAAACAGTGTGAAACTATTATTTATCCGAAAGGATGTGATTGTGTGTCAGATTGGGTTTTACTAATGGAGCTTAAATATGCTAAGAGTTTTGAAACAGCTTTAGACTCTGAGCGTGGTTATGCTGAGAAGATGTTAGAACAGATTAAGGGTACAAATGATTTTTTGCGTGTCAATAATGTTTTGTGTGATGATACTGTAGTATATGGAATAGTGGCATTTCCTACATTGATAACAGATATATATAGTGGTTTTCTTCATGGATTATATGATACTGACAATATTTTTATAGAACATAAAATTGTATTAAAGGTAACTACTAGTGTTAATATCGTTAGTAGAACCCATATAGATTTTGTATAATGGCAAAACAAAATAAAGAACAAACAAGATTAGTAAGCGTATTAGTGCTGAATAGATTTCTACTCAGCCTCTTTGGTGTGTCGAAACTTGAAGAGTTAACAATTGGACTAAAAGAGGAGTCGTTAGAGCAGAGGGATGAAGAGAATATCTCTTACTTCTATTATGCGCTAAAGAGTAAGCTATATAGTAATACCAATTTCACAAGTGAGCAGCTACTCACTTATGACCAGAACATATATCGTCATACTGCGCATATTTCAGAGAACCGTGATGAACTACTGAAATGGAAATATTTTCAGTATTTATCACTTTTATTCACTGAAATTTATTTAGATAGATATTTTAGCGATAAGAGTGCTCTACTAAATCAGATTAATGAATTTCTGAGTGATAGCGTTACAGAAAATCCAGAGTTTTCGACTATAGAGCCATTTACAGAGAACGATTTAAATAAATTAGCTTTTTGGAATGCAACAGGTTCGGGAAAGACTCTTATTATGCACCTTAATATTTTACAGTATAGACATTATGCAGAGAAAAAGGGTGTGAATAATAATCGAGTGATATTGCTAACTCCCAATGAGGGTTTATCGGCTCAACATCTTTCGGAGCTAAGAGCATCAAATATCGAAGCTGAGATATTTACAAAATCGGGTGGTTCGATGTTTTATGGTAAGCTCATAGAGATTATAGATATAAATAAACTAGCAGATAAGGATGGAGATAAAACCGTTGCAGTAGGTAGCTTTGAGGGTTCTAATCTTGTGCTTGTTGATGAAGGTCATAAAGGTACTGGTGGTGAAGTGTGGAAAGGGTATAGAGACTCACTTTGTGCTGATGGTTTTTCATTTGAGTACTCAGCTACATTTGGGCAGAGCGTTGGAGCTATAAGTGAGAAGAAAAAGCGTAACAAACTTCTAAACGAGTATGGCAAGGCTATTCTTTTTGATTATTCATACCGCTATTTCTACAAAGATGGTTATGGTAAAGATTACCGTATTTTAAATATCAAAGAGGATAAGAACGATACACTTACTACAATGTATCTAACAGCTTGTCTTTTGAGTTTCTTTGAGCAGCAAATTATATTTGAGTCAGCTCCACAGATAAAAAACAATTATCTTGTTGAGAAACCTCTTGCTATATTTGTTGGCGGTAGTGTGACAAAGGAGATGAACGAGAGTAACTCTTCGGATGTGGTTGCTATTCTTAAATTCTTTGAGCGTTTTATTGCCAATGCAGAGGAGAGTAGACGAAATATTGCTCACCTACTTAATGGTAGTGATGGTTTGGTAGACAAGAACAATCAATCTATATTTGGTTCATCATTTAAATTTATACACAACCACTTTAGCCAGAAGGATGCCGTGTATTCATCTATGATTCAAAAGCTCTTCAATAGCAATGTTGTAGGTGCTAGACTCCACTTAGATAATCTTAAAGGTCAAAAGGGTGAGATTGGATTACGTATAGGTAACTCTGATTATTTTGGAGTTATCAATGTAGGTGATGATAGTAAACTGCTATCAATCTGTGAAAAACAGGGACTTCTTACCGAGCAGAGAGATTTTAGTAGAGGATCTTTATTTCAAGGTATAAACAAAAATGACTCTACGGTTAATGTACTGATTGGTTCTAAGAAATTCTCAGAGGGTTGGAGTAGTTGGCGAGTTTCTACGATGGGACTACTTAATGTAGGACAAGGTGAGGGTTCTCAAATTATTCAGCTTTTTGGTCGTGGTGTGCGTCTAAAAGGGTATAAACACTCTTTGAAGCGTAGTGCAAAATTAGAGACGAAAGAGAAAAGCGTCCCTAAAGATTTATCAACTTTAGAGACTCTGAATATCTTTGGTATTAGAGCTGATTATATGGAGCAGTTCAAAAAATACCTTAATGAAGAGGGCTTACCTCTTAATGATAGTACTCTTGAGGAGATTGTAATTCCAATGTTGCCAACAGTAAACTTATCCTCTAAAGGATTGAAGTATATAAAGGTTAAAGAGGGTAAGGATTTCAAAAAAGAGGTTGTGGTATCGTTGAGCGATGGGATAGGCAATAAAAAAATCACTCTTGACTGGTATCCAAAGGTGCAGCTATTACGTAGTGATAGTCGTTCAGATGCTTATACTACAATTCAAAATGAGGCTAAGTTGTCGGATATTAATCTTGCATATTTAGATTGGGATAAGATATTTTTCGACCTGCAACATCTAAAAAATGATAAGAGTTGGTATAATTTTGAGATTGACTATAATAAAATTGAGGGTATTATTAACGATGGTAGTTGGTATAGGCTTCTAATCCCTCAAAAGTATCTTGAGCCAACAAACTTCGTTAAAGATGTAGCCGATTGGCAGGATATTGTCTCGTCTCTTCTAAAGAAATATTGTGATGTCGTTTACAATCGTCGCAAGGCTGCTTGGATGGCAGAAAATAGTGTAATAGCTATACTAGATGAGACGCATCCTAACTTTCAAGAAGAGTACAAAGTTTTAGTTAACAGGGATTTGGATAAGGTGATTGTGTCACTAAAAGAGCTTAAAGAGAATATTTTAAACAATACATTTGTAAAAGATATTTCAGTTGATGGAGATGATTTTAACGCTCTCTTCTTTGAGCCTCATTTGTATCAACCGTTACTTTCTATCAATAGTAAAAAATACAGAGATAGCGAGTCAGGCGTTTCTACTATTACAATACAACCCGTATCGTTAGTAGATAGTGAGAAACAGTTTGTCGTTGATCTTAAAGAGTATCACTCAAATAATAGCGAGTTTTTTGCCGATAAAGAGTTATACCTACTAAGAAATCAGAGCCGTAGAGGAATTGGATTTTTTGAGGCTAATGGCTTCTACCCAGATTTTATATTATGGATAGTGACAGACGAAAAACAGTATATTGCATTTATTGACCCAAAAGGATTGAGACAGCTAGATGGTGGATTAAATAATCCTAAAATAGAGCTGCATAAAACTATTAAGGATGATATAGAGCCAAGACTAAAAGATGACTCCATCTCGTTAAGTAGTTTTATTGTTACGCCAACACCTTTTGAGGAGATAAAGCATTGGTGTGGAAGTGTAGCCCTATCTAATCAACACAACTTATTTTTCCAGAAAGATCAACCTAATGTTTATATAGACAAGATACTTTCTGAAATAATAATAGGTTAAGTAGGGTAAAATAATTATTGGTGTATTTTTAAAAGTGCTATTGGAGATGAGATTTTTTGCTATTGAATCGAAAATATAGTGGTTCTATATTGAGATTTAATAGTGAAAAATATCGCTCCAAGAGTGCTATTAAGAATATGGCAATAATTGTTTTACACTACTTAATTGCTATAATTTAAGAGTGTGATGACAATTTAATTTTTATTTCTTGTTATTCATCAAATGCTGCAATTCAGGGTCAGATTTGATACGAGTTATTTCTGTTTCTATTATGGTTTGTACATCTGATTTGATTTTGTCGTAATTGAGCTGAATTTGCTCCTGCATACAATCCTTACCGTTATCGCCACGAAAGTTGATGATGGTGGGGATTTTTTTGTATTTAGCGGTTTCGGTGGCTACTTTTTTGCTATCTACTACAATTTCTGCGTGGAATATTTTTTGACTTATTCGTTCATCGAAATTGTCGGAAACTGCACCTACAAATACCCCTTGTGTTAAGGTGGAAATCTTGCTTTGTGGAATTAAGTTATCCATTTGTGTTGAAATTTGAGTAGATTTATCGTTGCTATTTATTGTTAATGACTGTCGACGTTGAACAATTTTGCCAAAGCGTTCAAATAGGTTTTTAGCAGTTTCACCTACAATCTGACCGCTAAAAATATTGCCTACAGTATTCATTACTACTGTTGCCTCTTTATCTCCATAATCTCGTTTTAATTGAGAAAAGTCTTGAAAACCTAAACATACCGCTACTTTATTGCTTCGAGCAAGTTGCAATAAGGTTGTCAAGTCCACGAAAGTATATTGTCGGTAGCTCATCTATTATAACAGAGCTTTTTAGCTGTCCTTTTTTATTGATTAGTTTTACAATCCTTGAATTATACAACCCTAATGCAGCCCCGTAGATATTTTGGCGGTCGGGATTATTTCCTACACACAAGATTTTTGGTTCATCGGGATTGTTGATGTCTAGGGTGAAATCATCACCACTCATCACCCAATATAGCTGTGGTGAAATCATTCTTGATAAAGGAATTTTTGCCGAAGCTATTTGCCCCATTAGCTGGTCGGCAGCTCCGCCTTTCCAAGCATCCATAAAGGGTGAAAGGTAGTTCTCAAGCTCTCTATATGATGTTAATATTGGGAAAATA
>JAWXTR010000101.1:0-9712 GCA_044433365.1 Rikenellaceae bacterium | reverse complement strand
AGCTACGTCTCTACCGCTGAGTCGCCAACACCCCGATTTGTTTTCAACCCCCTTTTTTAAACATAAGACCGCACAGGTAGAGACGTAGCCCTGCTACGTCTGAAAACAACACCCCGAATTATTTTAAACCTTTTTTTTAAAAAACATAATGATTTATGTTACAGACGTAGCCCTGCTACGTCTCTACTGCTGAGTCACCAACACCCCGATTTGTTTTCAACCCCCTTTTTTAAACATAAGACCGCACAGGTAGAGACGTAGCCCTGCTACGTCTGAAAACAACACCCCGAATTGTTTTAAACCTTTTTTTTAAAAAACATAATGATTTATGTTACAGACGTAGCAGGGCTACGTCTCTACTGCTGAACAATAAATTTTAATTAATGACAACAGATTTTGAGAATGAGCCACTTTTCCTAACATGTAAAACAACCACAAAATTTTCCATTTTCAGATAGTTCCACCAAGACGACCTTTGCTCCTTTTTTTGTTTTACTGTCAAAAATTGCAATAGGATTGTTAATAGCATTAGGTAGGCTTTTTATACTTTCTAACATAAAAGGATGATTGCTTTTGTAATCCTTAGATGATTTTATTTTTAGTCTATTAGAACTAAGCTCTATCGGCAAATCAGGGAGCCTTGCACTGCGTAGAATGTCACTAGGTCTACCTAATTGATATATATGGTTCGCAGGAAGAGTTCCATCTATTTGACTTTGTAAATCAGTGTTGAATTGTTCGTTGACCTTATTTATATCTTCTAAATTACGAAACCGTATATCCCCATTCTCAGCCAAAAACTCACCATTGTTGTCGGTGGCGGACTTGATTTGGGTAGGGGAAAAGACGATGTAGTCATTAGCCTCAACTTCGGCATATCTGCCACTATCTAAAACGTTCAATACAACAACTCCGTCATTATCGTTGCCAAAATAATCATTATTGACATTTTCCACCACTTCATTAACATCATAGTTCATTCTAGGAGAGCTGTCAATCTCAAAATCTTCATAACCCATAGATTCCGCAAAATCTTCAGCTGCCTGATAGCTGTCAAATAATCGACCTCCATTTTCTCTGTATGCTTCATAACTATCTCCGTATTCGTCAATATAAGATAAGGCATATTTTCCGTAGGCTTCACCGTCCCATGACGCACCTTCAAAGTCCTCAACGTATGGATTTACAATATTTAGAAATACTTCATATATCCCCGCTCCCTCTTCTTCGTATAATGCGTTTTGCTTTGTTCCTGAGTAGGAAAACGCATTGCTTCTATCGCTAGTAAACCACGAACTCCCTTGTGGTGCATCGGAATTTTTCTCACCTTCGCTATCATCAAAAACCGAAAACCCACCTTCTTTACTACCGTGATACACAACAAGCGGCTCGCCATTTTCATCAACAACTTTTGAGGATGGTTTGGAGTTTATAATATCTTCTAGTATCTTTGCAATGCCTTGTTGGGATTGCGACTGGTTTTGACCAGTAATTAGACCTCTCTCTTCGAGGCTTTTTTGTGTCATTACCTCATGTAGATAGAAACGATTCTCTTTCTCATTCATGCGAATTACGGCATAACATATAAACCTTTCGCCATTAATAGAAATAGGAGCAGATACAACACTTGTATTGTATCCTCTCCCTTTGTGATCAGTATGACTATCAATTAAAACACCATTCTCTATAACATCTTTAACAGAAGCATAAGCAATAGCCTTATTTCGACCTATGCCATGTCAAAGCTATCATCAATTCCTCTCTTATCCAATACTACATCTCCGAATAATGGGGATACAGTTTTTCCTCCAATAGAATTATAATACTCCTCTACTTGCCCTGTAAGAGTAACGCCTTCTTTTTTGGCGAACTCTTCACCTGTTAGTTGAGATACAACCTTACCATTCAGTAAAAAATCCTTCAAAAATCCTAATTCCCAATCCCCAAACCACTTTTTAAATGCTCTGGTTCTCACTTGTACCCATTGACGAGGGGAGAGGTTGGTATCTTTACCGTTTGGAGCTTTTAGATAAGTTCCATTTGCTTTGGCATTATCTATTATCTCCTGCTGCTCCGTATTTGCTTGATTGCCATCTCTAAATAGAAGAGGATTATCTACATTGCTTGCTCCTCGTTCTGTTGAATCGTCTTGTTTATCATTGCTGTTAATTGCTGCGGTGTCATTATCTGGCTCTTTGCTGCTGCTTTTAGGTATGCCATCTGTTTGGGGATCAGTCTCTGCATTTTTCCATCACCCGTAGTTCTGAATCTTTGCGGCTCTAAGATTTAATATATGGGTGTATTAGAGTTAAATCTTAAATTTTTGAATTTGATTTGCTCGTCTATGCTGGATGAAACAAAAAATGAGGGTGACCCAAAAGTCCTTAAAATAGAGAAACAACCCTTGCCACAAGCTCTGTGATAAGGGTTGTTTCTGTAAAATAGGTGATTTTGGGTCACCCTCATTTTTTGTTTATTTTTTCTCTTAACTATTTAGCGTAGTTTACAGAACGTGTTTCACGGATTACTGTAATTTTAACTTGACCTGGATAAGTCATTTCGTCTTGAATTTTCTTAGCAATATCACGTGATACCATTTCAGCATCTTGGTCGGTAATCTTATCGCTTCCTACAATTACACGAAGTTCTCGACCTGCTTGTATTGCATAAGTTTTTGTAACTCCTGGGTAAGACATTGCAAGGTTTTCCATCTCTTTTAGACGTTTGATGTACGACTCAACAACTTCACGGCGAGCACCAGGACGTGCACCTGAAATGGCGTCGCAAACTTGAACTATTGGAGCAATCAGCGAACTCATTTCGATTTCATCGTGGTGAGCACCAATTGCATTGACAACCTCAGCTTTCTCCTTAAACTTCTCAGCTAGACGCATACCAATAATAGCATGTGGTAATTCTGGTTCATCATCTGGCACCTTACCAATATCATGAAGTAGACCAGCACGACGAGCAAGCTTAACATTCAAACCTAACTCGGCTGCCATAATTCCACAAATATTTGCAGTCTCACGAGAGTGTTGAAGAAGGTTTTGTCCATACGACGAACGATATTTCATTTTACCGATTAGACGGATAAGCTCTGGATGTAGACCATGAATACCCAAATCTATAGTAGTACGTTTACCAACCTCTGCAATTTCATCTTCAATCTGTCTTTGTACTTTCGATACAACCTCCTCGATACGTGCAGGGTGGATACGACCATCTGTTACAAGTTGGTGAAGCGCAAGGCGTGCAATTTCACGACGAACTGGGTCGAAAGCTGATAAGATGATAGCCTCAGGTGTGTCGTCAACAATAATTTCGACCCCTGTAGCAGCTTCCAAAGCACGAATATTGCGACCTTCACGTCCAATAATACGACCTTTAACCTCATCGCTTTCAATATTAAATACCGTAACCGAATTTTCGATGGCTGTTTCAGTTGCAACACGTTGGATAGTGTGAACCACGATACGTTTTGCCTCTTTATTGGCTGTAAGTTTTGCCTCTTCGATAATTTCGCCAACAATATGAGCAGATTCTGCTTCAGCCTCCTGTTTCATAGCGTCAATTAGCATATTTTTTGCCTCATCGCAAGAAAGAGAGCTAAGCTGCTCTAATTTTTCGATTTGTTGCTGTTGTAGTTTATCGTACTCCTCACTTTTTTTCTCAAGTTGTTCGATTTTTAACTTGTAAGAGTCACGCTCACGTTCGTTTTCAGTGATACTTTTTTGTAGTTTGTCGTGCTCTTGATTTAGAGAAGACTCTTTTTGCTTAATTTTGTTTTCAGCTTGAGAAAGCTTTGAATTTCTTTCGTTTACAACCTTCTCATGCTCTGCTTTTAACTGTAAAAAACGCTCTTTAGCTTGTAAAATCTTCTCTTTTTTAATCATCTCTGCTTCGCTCTCTGCCTCTTTTAGTAGAGTCTCACGACGCAATTTAGTGCTCTTCATTACCGCCATATAGGCTGCTGCTGAACTGATTATTGCAGCTACAACGGCAATTACGATAGTAATAGGTTCCATATATATTTGTTAATTAATTATTTATAAAGCAGATTTTCTGCTCAAAGTTTTCATAAAAAAACCCACATGAACTCCTCGGTTGTGACGAAAACTCCTAAAAGAAATTTTGTAGAGCCAAACGATGTACCGCAAACGTCCAACGTCCCACCCCAAGGGGCAGAAACCTCAAAAGAGGGTAAGGCCTGTTTTTGATTACCCGATTTGACTCGGAATAATATTGATTGTTAAGTTTCGCAAACCAGAGAAAGATCCATGCGGGAACTCTTTTCTCTAAGATAAAGGGGAGTTCTAATAATTGGTTTTATTCGATTTTTTATTTTGAGGTTTTAGATTTTGATTTTACAAAATGTGGGCGTAGCGGTGACTACGGTGCATTTTGTGAAATTCAAAGATGAAGCCTCAAAATGAAAAAGCGTTAAAATCCAATTTTTAGAAGTTCCCTAAAGTAAATTACAGTTATTATCTAATAATGATGTAACATTATATTGTAATACAGAACCACTGTAGATTACTTATATCTATTTAAAGAACGTTATTTCTATTAAAGAAATTATCTATAATTGTTGATTATGCTATCTAAATTAGATACCTTCATCACTATCAGCATAACTCAGATCAATATCTCTACAGATACCATCTATCTGCTCTATAGCCCTTTCAATCTGCTCTTTACCAGTAGCTATCGCCGCTTGTCGAGTCATTTCAAGTGCTACAAGAGCCATTCTATCGAGTGAATGTTCAATTTTCGAACCAAAACGTGCATACATCTCATTTAATTTGTCAGCTGCATCTCTAATTTGCTTCTCATCCTCTCGATTTATCTTCATAGGATAGATTTTATCGCCTACCCTAACTGTTATGCTTAATCTGTTATCACTAGCCATAATAAATATACTTACTTATTAATCAGTGCTATACAATCGTCAATCTCCCGCAAGATTTTCTCGATTGTCTTTTTTGCATTCTCTTTGTCACCCTCACTTTCGATGAAAGCTCCAGAGAGTTTTCGAGTCTTTAACTCGCTAGAGAGTGAATTTATCACTATCTGCTGTTCTGCTCTCTCTTGTGTCAAACGTTCAATCTTATACGTTAACGCTCTATTATCTTTTTCAAGGCGAGAATTTCTTTCAATTAAAAGAAATACCTTTTTTGATAAAAGCGTTAGTTTTTCTTCAAGATTTAACGTTTTGTCCATACAAAGTTACAATTTTTGTTGAATATTGCAATAGTTTATTAATTATTTTTTTTCAAAAGTTGCATAAAGTTCGAAAGATTGAGCATCATTTACTACCACATTGTAGAAATTTCCAATAGCTAACTGCTTATTACTTCTGATATAAACCTCTTGATCTACCTCTGGTGAGTCGTACTGACTACGCCCGACAAAATATTCATCTTCTACTCTATCAATTACAACTTTTAGCTCTTTTCCAATCAATTTTTGGTTGTTTTCGAAAGAAATTTGCTCTTGAATCATCATTAATTTTTCGGCTCTTCTCTCTTTCTCTTCCAGCTCAACATTATCTTCAAATTTTTCAGCAGAATATGTGCCCTCTTCCACACTATATGGGAATACTCCTGCACGTTCGAATTTTGCCCACTTTAAAAACTCAATAAGTTCATCATACTCCTGCTGAGTTTCGTCGCAGTGACCTACAATAAACGTGGTACGGAGCGCAATATCAGGCATTGCTGCTCTCAACTTCTCAATAAGGTCAATTGTCTGGTTTTTTGAAGTTTGACGGCGCATCATATCGAGCTGTCTATCAGAGATATGTTGAAGTGGAATATCTAAATATTTACAAATTTTAGGTTCATTTGCCATCACTTCTATTAGCTCTTCTGGAAATTGAGATGGATAGGCATAGTGCAGACGAATCCATTCCAAACCTTCGACCTTTGCAAGTCGGCTCATTAGCTCAGCAATTTTACGCTCACCATAGAGGTCAATACCGTAAAATGTTGTATCTTGCGCAATTATAAGTAGCTCTTTTACTCCTTTTTTTGCTAAATTTTCAGCCTCTTCAACAAGAGTCTCCATTGGTACAGATATGTGACGACCACGAATAAGCGGAATAGCACAATAGCTACAACCTCTATTACAACCCTCCGAAATTTTTAGGTAAGCATAATGGCTTGGAGTTGTTAAAATACGCTCGCTATCCAAATTTGAGTCATATTTTACATTTAAACCCTCCACAACCTCAACTATAGATTTTGCCCCAAAAAATGAGTCAACTTCAGGAATTTCTTCGATTAAATCATCTCTGTAACGCTCCGAAAGGCAGCCCATCACATAAAGATGGTCAATCAATCCCTCATTTTTTGCCTCAGCATACTCCAAAATCATATCAATCGACTCCTCTTTGGCATCGGCAATAAAACCGCAGGTGTTAATCACGACTATTCGAGCCTCCTCTCTCTCCTTATCAGTTAGAGCGATAGAGTATCCTTTACCCTCTATTTGGCTCATAATATGCTCTGAATCAACAGTGTTTTTTGAACACCCTAAGGTTATAATATTTATTTTTTTCATTAATAATTTTTAAATGTTCCACTAAGAAAATAGTGTTTCGACAAACTCCTCACGATTAAAAGGACGAAGATGGTCGACACCCTCTCCAACCCCAATATATCGCACAGGGATTTTAAATTGGTCGGAAATACCAATTACTACCCCACCTTTTGCAGTTCCATCCAATTTTGTCACTGCTAGTGAGGTGACATCTGTAGCAGCAGTAAATTGGCGAGCTTGCTCAAAGGCATTTTGACCAGTAGAGCCATCCAACACTAGCATCACCTCATCAGGAGCGTTGTCTATCACTTTAGACATCACCTTTTTGATTTTTGTAAGCTCGTTCATAAGGTTAATTTTGTTGTGTAGACGACCTGCAGTGTCGATAATAACAACATCTGCACCACAGCTTACTGCCGAAGATACTGTATCGAATGCAACAGAAGCAGGGTCGCTACCCATTGCCTGTTTTACGATTTTTACACCAGCTCTTTCAGCCCAAATTGTAAGTTGATCGACAGCAGCAGCACGAAAAGTGTCGGCAGCACCCAAAACCACCTGTTTTCCTTCGGCACTGTAGCGAGCAGCCAATTTTCCGATGGTTGTGGTTTTTCCAACGCCATTAACGCCAATTACCATGATTACAAACGGTTTTTTACCACTTCCTTCAATATCAAATCCGCCATCTTTACCCTCTCCACTCTCATGAAGAAGCCCCACAATCTCCTCTTTCAGCATACAGTTTAGCTCGTCAGAAGAGACATATTTATCTTTGGCAACTCGTTTCTCGATGCGATTTATAATATTGATAGTTGTATCAACGCCAACATCGGATGTAATTAAAATCTCTTCCAAATTATCAAGAACCTCAGCATCTACGCTACTTTTACCAACGACAGCTTTTTTAATCTTTTGTAAAACGCTCTCTTTAGTCTTTTGTAGCCCCTGTTCTAGGTCTTGATGCGATTGTTCTTTGCTTTTCTTAAAAATATCAAAAAATCCCATTTTTCTATTTTTATAGGGGTTTTTAGTCTCCCTTTGGTTATGTTATTGTGTAAATATACAATAATCAAACTATTTACACTCTTTTCTTGCAAATATAACTAAAATTTTTTATTTTTTAGTTTATTTTCAAACATTTATATATTTTGAGATCGCTTATTTTGCTCAAGAAAATTTGCAATCAGTCCAGCAGCATCTTCTACACATCTCTCGCAAGGACGTTTTGCATAATATTCAACTGTACGCTCCTCAGGCATTGGATATGTAGAGGCTCCACCCTTTAAAATTTCACGACACACAATCGAACCGTGTGCTGCTTTAAATTCAGCGCAAAGCTCTTGCGTAGTGGCGTAAATAGTGGCTCTTCCCTCTCTTTTTTCGTTACTATCGAAGTGGCTAGTAGCACCTAACACCAAACACATGCCGCTAACTGCACCACAAACCTCTCTTTGGCGACCAATTCCTGCTCCGAAAGGTGCTGCTATACTCTCAGCCATCTCTTTGCTCATTCCACACTCATTATGAAAGGCAACTACTACCGACTGAGCACAGTTATAACCCTCACGAAATAGATTTACCGCCTCTATTTTTTTACTGTTTTGTTCCATTTTATCTATTTTAAAAAATCTTCTCTTACTGGTGTAAAATTATCAATCAATCGAGCATTTTCGGTAAGAAGCTGAATTGTGTGCGGTTGATTTGGCTCGATATATACCATATCACCGCTTTTTAAGTGTAGCGTTTCATCGCCCTTAGCAAAAAAAAGTACTTCGCCCTCAGCAATATAACAAGTTTGCTCGTGTGGATGAGAGTGGTATGGATCAGGCACACTCTTTGGTCCGCCACTAAACTCTACAACTACACTCATAATCTTATCACCGTAGATAAAATGACGTTTTACACCTTCCGCTATGGTTTCAAACTCAGTATCATACTTTTTAACTCTCATACAATCGTAATTTTTATGCAAAGGTAATAATAATATCGTTAAAGTGTATAATATAACTAAAAGTTATCAATCACAATTATTTGTATCTTGTTTTAGTTATGAAGATAAAATATCTTTGCAGTGTAAAAATTATAAAATATTACTCAAATGAACAAGACTACATTAAAACAGATTGCTTTTATCTCAATTTTCGTAATTTGTATGCTAGGGTTTATCTCCTCTCCAGTTGCTCTATTAACAGGATTTTTGTTTACACTATTTTTTGGAAATCCTTATGTAAAGTTAGGTAAAAAGGTCTCATCGTTACTTCTAAAAGCATCGGTTGTAGGTCTTGGATTTGGAATGAACGTAATGGATGCCATTGAGGCTGGGAAAGATGGTCTACTTCTCACTATTTTTTCGATTACACTTACCATAACTCTTGGTTATTTTATTGGAAAAGCTCTGAAAATTGAGCGTAAAACAGCTCATCTTACAGCTTCGGGCACTGCAATTTGCGGTGGAAGTGCAATTGCCGCAATAGGACCCGTAGTCGAGGCAAACGACAATGAGATGAGTGTTTCGCTGGGTGTTATATTCTTTTTAAACTCAATTGCGCTATTTCTTTTTCCTGCTATAGGTCATTTTCTATTGCTTTCACAACAAGAATTTGGTCTTTGGAGTGCTATAGCCATACACGACACAAGCTCTGTTGTGGGTGCAGCAGCTTCGTATGGCGAGGAGGCTCTAAAAATTGCTACTACCGTAAAACTTGCACGTGCGCTTTGGATTATACCGCTTTCGATAGTTACTATATTTCTATTTAAAAAGAAAAATTCAAAAATTTCGATTCCATGGTTTATTTTTCTATTTATTGGTGCAATGCTAATTAGTAGTTACACCCCAAATTTCGAAGCAATTGGAGCAAAAATATTTGGATATAGTAAATATGCCCTTACCGCTACTCTATATCTAATTGGAGCATCACTATCAATTAAGTCTATTAAAAAAGTGGGTGCAAGACCATTAATTTTGGGTGTAATTCTCTGGATTGTGGCATCGGGTGTTTCGCTTTTCTCTATTCTTTACATTATATAGCGTAGTTCTAAATTTTGTATTTAAGTAGTGTAAAAAATTATTGCCATATTCTTAATAGCACTCTTGGAGCGATATTTTTCACTATTAAATCTCAATATAGAACCACTATATTTTCGATTCAATAGCAAAAAATCTCATCTC
>JAWXTR010000100.1:0-10041 GCA_044433365.1 Rikenellaceae bacterium | reverse complement strand
ATTTTGGGTGGAGTTGTAGTCTAATTCGCAAATTAAGCAAAAAGCTTAGAATCAGCCCTAGTGCACTACAACTTCACTTCAAAATTAATGATTTTTTTTATACTGCAAATCTACAGGAATTTGCCTAATTTGAGTCACTCTCAAAACCCCAAAAAAATCAACTAATTGATTGTTAATTAGTTGATTTTTTGTGGGTCAGCTACTTTTTGTTTAGAATTTATCTTCCTCAAGACGTTTCCGAATTATTTCCATTACGTTGTCTAGGCAGATTTTACGCCCCTTTTTTGATATGCTCCATTTTTGGAGATGTTTGATAGAGGGTACTCTATATATTTGTTGTGATATATAGCATTTACCAAAATGTTCACCCTCACGCATATATATTTCAAGATTTATTCTAAGGTCGTTATCACTGCTATATTTTCTATTTTCAAGTTTGATTTTTGTAAAACAATCTTCATCGTTTTTCCATTTAATACTACATTTAAATAGAGTGCCCTTCTTTTTAGGTTTGCTCAAACTATATTTTAAACATTTTTTTGTCTGTTTTTTTAGTAGCAGCTCAATACATTCATCAAGATGCTGAGCATTATACGATAGCTCTTTAGCTTTTTCCTCTTTTAATTTTGCTTTAAAATCAACCTCTAAATCAGCACGAAGTTTTTCTTGTTCGATGTTTTCTTGTTCGGACAAAGGGCGTATTATATAGGTGTCACGCAATTCTTTAGGTTGAAATTTAGCTTCCACTTTATTTCTCCATTTCATTGCTTTTTTAGCCTCTTTCTCATTATCAAAACTTTCACAAAAATAGCTCTCATTAAAGGTTGTATCAACTCTCCAAATGCTATAATATATTTTATCCATACCTATAAATTTAAAAAATTAGTAGCTCTTTTAACTAGGTGATTTCAAAATTAATACGGAATTAATTTTCGAATAGTTATCTCCTATCTACCAGTTAGATACAGCAGCATTAAATATATTCTCAACAAGTTGATCGACAATATCTGGAATAAGCGTCTCTTCTGCTGTTTGAAGCATTATAGAAGAGTCGTAATCCTCATAAGCTGAGAATGTCTGCTCAAAATCTGATTTGGTATCATATTTATTTGTGAAACGTATTTTTACAGTAATTGTCAAACGGTTTAAGGCTGCATATTCATCGCCTGTAACAGCTTGAGCAGCCGATACATAGTTTGTAATCTCACCTGCAAATTGTAAATCACCATTTTCGTTTACCTGAGAAAGGCGAGTTTGACGTGACATTTTATCTTTTAGTGCGTCGGTAAGCGTCGAAGATAGTACGGGTGCCACCATTGTAGCGACATTTTGAATCTGTTCGACACTAAAAGTCTGCGCTTCAACAGGAATCGAAGCTCCTGTAAATGAGTAGCTAAAAGTACACGCCGAAACTGTAATAATTGTAGCTATAGCGGCTACAAATTTTGTAATTTTTGATTTAATATTTATCATCTATTCCCAATTCTTTAATTCGTCTATAAAGTGTTCTTTCTGATATAAATAGCTCTTTAGCAGCCTCTTTACGACGACCACCATATTTGTTAAGTGCTTTTATTATTGCATCTCGCTGAACGCTCTCCTTGGTTTTTTCCTCTTCTGGAGTCATCTCTACCACCTCAGCGGTTTGGTAGGTATCCTCTTGCTCTTGTTCGTATGGTTGACCATGTGGAGAGGGTAAACTGGCAAATCCTCCATAAGGAGTGGCAATTGGTTGATTATCCCATCTATTCGAATCGCTCGAAGCTCTTGAAGGACTAATATTTGCACCCATACTTGCACCCATCTCCATCAACATACGTTTCATCTCCGAGATTTCCAACCTAAGCTCACGAAGAACGGTAAACATCATCTCCCTATCGAAATTTGCATCGTTTTGAGCAGAATAACCACCTGTAGAGCCTGCGGAATTTGTGCCACCTTGATGAATTGCAGGTGAAATAATAGGGGTAGGAAGATATTTTTGAAGCTCCTCAGGCGAGATATTTCGCTTCTCTTCAATAACTGAAATTTGCTCTGCCACGTTTTTTAGCTGGCGAATATTTCCTGGCCAAGAGTAGCCCTCAAGCATCAAGCGAGCACTTTCGCTCAGCGTTATTGATGGCATGCGATACTGTTGAGCCACATCTGAGGCAAATTTTCTAAATAGCAGAAAAATATCCTCTTGACGCTCACGAAGCGGTGGAATTATAATTGGAACAGTGTTCAGTCGATAGTATAAATCCTCACGAAAACGCCCATTTTCGATTGCAGCAGGCAAATTTATATTTGTGGCTGCCACAACTCTTACATCCGTCTTTTGAACCTTAGAAGAACCAACTTTTATAAACTCTCCAGTTTGTAGTACACGCAGCAATCTAACCTGTGTAGTAAGAGGAAGCTCAGCCACTTCATCCAGAAATATTGTACCTCCACTTGCTATTTCAAAATAGCCTTTTCGGCTCTCACTTGCACCCGTAAACGCCCCTTTTTCATGTCCAAATAGCTCTGAATCAATTGTTCCCTCTGGGATTGCACCGCAGTTAACGGCAATGTAGTTGCCATGTTTACGTGAAGATGCTCCATGTATAATTTGCGGAAAAAACTCTTTACCAACGCCACTCTCTCCAGTGATAAGTACAGACAAATCGGTGGTAGCAACCTTTAAAGCCACCTCCAATGCTCGATTTATACCAGCGTTGTTACCGATAATTCCAAAACGTAGTTTTATTGAATTAATCTCTACCATATTACCTAAATATTTATCTTTAAGGAACTTCTAAAAATTCTAATTTAAAAACTCTATTTTCCCCCTTTTTAATTTTAAATCTTTCGCTTACTCTTAGTGTTACCACCCACACAATTTCATTCTCACACTCTACGACCATTTGTCTCTCTTTTTGATAGATGGATAGCTTTAAATCGGTCAAAAAATCGCTAATTTTCTTAGTTCCTTTCATCCCAATGGGTGTAAATTTATCGCCCTCTTGCCATTTTCGTAGTTTTATTAAATCGGCTTTTTCTATCTTTTCACCGCTAATATAGGCAATATTTTTGGGAATTTGCCTAAAATCGAGATTTTCTATCTGCTCAATAGCCTCTTTATCACAAATTTCCTCTATTTTTAGCTCTCCAAAATTTTCACTACTTTCAACGCTATATTTTTCGATTATTAGCCTATCTCTATCAACCAATGCTCTATGATTTTGAGCTAAGAAAAGTCGTCCACTTCCCTCCACTTTAAGTATAGATTTAACATTTCGGCTGGTAAATCCATACTCCTTAATAATTTCATATAGTAGCTCGTGCGACTGCTCTTCATACTCTTTGATTTTCAGAAGATTAACCTCTACCAAGCCACTATCATTTACTGTTAAAACGGTCTTTTTTACATCTTTCATAAGCCTATTAAACAGCGCATTATGCGAGGCAATATGGCGCATATTTCGAACCATTGTAGAGCTAAAATTATCGCTACGCTCTGATATTTGAGGTAGTAATTCTAGTCGTATCCAGTTTCGAAGATAGTGTGTAGATAGGTTAGAGCTATCTGTTCGATAGGTTAGCCCCTTTTGCTCGGCATACTTTAAAATATCGGCTCTTGAGGCAAAGATTAATGGTCGGACAACTATTCCATTTCGATTTGCAACGCCTGTCAAACCATTTACACCTGCCGAGCGGATAAGATTTATAAAAAATGTTTCGATTGTGTCGTCGGCATTATGTGCAACTGCAATTTTTGTATAACCAAATTTTTCGGCAAGCTCAGAGAACCAATCGTAACGAAGAGTACGAGCTGCCATTTGAGTAGATAGTCCGTTGTTTTTAGCAAACTCCTTGGTGTTGAAGTGTATGGTGTGGAGTGTTAAATTATATTTTTTGGCAAACTTCTGAACATGAAGCTCATCGCCATCCGACTCCTCACAACGTAGCGAAAAGTTGCAATGCGCAATAGCAACGCTATAGCCAGCCTCTATAAGCAACATACACAGCGACATTGAGTCTACTCCACCACTTACAGTACAGAGAATTTTGTCCTCTGTATCAAGTAGCGATTCTCGTTTAACATATTGCTTAAAGTTTATTAACATATTTTATAAAACATTAATTTCACGCTCTAGCTCAATACCATAACGCTCTTTAATATCCTCCATAATTTTAGAAGAAAGTTCGTAAATCTGCTTACCACTAGCTTTACCATAATTTACAAGCACTAAAGCTTGATTTTTGTGGACTCCAGCATCGCCATCTCTATAACCCTTCCACGAGGCATTATCAATAAGCCACGCAGCAGGAATTTTATATCTATCTTCAACCTTATAACTAGGCATTTTAGGATATAAAATAATTAATTCGTCGTATAGTGCAGCCGAAATAACTGGATTTTTAAAAAAACTACCTCCATTGCCAATCTCTTTAGGGTCAGGGAGTTTTTCATCTCTAATTTCGATTACTGCATTGCGGATATTTTGGATTGTAGCCTCACCTTTTGCTGTTACTCTCTCTTCAAGTGCACCGTAGCTAAGTTTAGGATTGGCTATTAAAGATAATGTAAAAATCACCTCTAAAATTACCACTTTCCCTTTTAATTCATGCTTAAAAATAGAGTCACGATAGCCAAATTTACACTCACTACCTTTTATTCTTTTTACCGCACTATTATGCACGTCTAAATATATGACCTCCTCAATTACGTCGCAAGCCTCAACTCCATAAGCACCAATGTTTTGTACAGGTGAAGCCCCTACGCTACCAGGGATTTTAGATAGGTTCTCAACTCCCCAATATCCATTATCAGCAGCATAGCTACATAGCTCATCCCATACGACTCCACTGCCAACTTTTAAAGTTACACTGCTACTATCACTATCTACCATCTCAATCTGCTTCATATCTGAGCAGATTATCACTCCATCGAAATCTTTAGTAAAAAGAATATTACTTCCTCCTCCAACTACATACCATTGAGATAGATTTGTGTCAAAAAACTTTGAAAGCTGCTCTGCACTATCGAAATGAAATATATCTTTTGCAGCTGCTTCAATTGCAAAGGTATTATAATTTTTTAATGAAACGCTCATAAACTAAATTTGATTAAAATTCTCGTGATTTTCAATTTTTGAACGCAATAAATCGCTAATAACAATAGATTTACGCTCTTTTAAATCGAAACCAACAAGTACTGACCTACTCTCACTTTTTATAATTTCACTCTCTTTTTCGATAATTCTTTGAAAAAATGTGATACTTTTCGTCCCCAATCTTTCTATTTGAGTGGTTACGTATATTTTATCGTTAATTCTTGTCTCTACAAAATATGATGTGTTGGTTGCAGCGGTTGTAAAACTATTTCCGCTCCAAAGCGTGCTTAGCCCCATTACTTCACGAAAATAGAGCTGCTTTCCTTGGTCGAAATATTGCTGCAAAATTACGTTATTTACATGCCCTAACATATCAATATCTGAGAAACGAATCTGTATATCTGTTTTTATCATTTGTTTATCTTTACTCTCTGATAATGGTTACAGAGTAGTTGTTGCTAAGCTTTATAATCGAAGATGGCTTGCCTGTTGCCCCTTTTTCATATTTCTTTTCAACCACTAAATCTACTCCATTTTTAATAGCTTCGCTAATTTCATCAAATTTTTTAGGTGTTGCTTCACCCGAAATATTTGCCGATGTTGAGACGAGCGGACGCATAAGTTTACGACAAACTGTCTTGCAAAACTCATGGTCGGCAACACGTACTGCCAAAGTATTATCTTCAGAAATCAGGTTGCTCGCAATGTTTTTAGGACCATCTAATATCAGCGTTAAAGGCTTTTCCGACAGCTCCATAAGGTCGTAAGCTACTGTAGGTAGGTCGTTGAAAAATAGTGTAACTCTATCGAGTGAATCCATAAGCGTAATCATGCTTTTTGTCTCACAACGCTTTTTAAGAGCATAAATTTTTGCTACTGCTTCGCTATTTGTAGCATCACACCCAATTCCCCAAACAGTGTCGGTAGGATAGAGTATAATTCCACCCTTTTTTAGTAACTCAACTACCTGCTCCAAATATTCTCTATCTATCATATTGCTAAAATCAATTGTTATATTTTTAATTACGAATTACGCATTACGAATTACAAATTATTAAAGGGGAGTTCTAAATTCTGGATTTTGAGAGATTTTTTGTTTTAAGGTTTTAGATTTGGATTTTTCGAATATGGGCTGTAGTGGATTCTACTGCCCTTATTTGAGAAATCCAAAGGTGAAGCCTTAAAACGGAAAAGCTCCGAAAGTCAGATTTTAGAAGTTCCCTAAAGAAGCCCCAACTCCAAAAGAGCCTCCTCCGAAATCATCTCACGTGTCCACTCAGGCTCAAAGGTAAGAGTCACATTTACACTTGTAATACCCTTTACTTTTCCCACCATATCGTTTACCTCCTCTAAAAGTTGGTCGGCCATTGGGCAGTTTGGAGCAGTTAGAGTCATGCGAATATTTGCCTCACCTGAAGGATCGACATCTATTTCGTAAATTAGCCCCAAATCGTAGATATTTACAGGGATTTCAGGGTCGTAAATATTTTTAAGAGTGTTTACGATATCACTCTCCATTCTTAATATCTCTTCTACGGTTACCATTAACTGTTTTTTAAATTTTTTATAACCTCTATTTTACTCTTGATTGGTACTCATATATGCAAGAGCAAACATTTTCATCTGACGAATCATCGACACCAATCCATTAGCACGTGTTGGAGTTAAATTCTCTTTCATACCAATTTTTTCAATAAAATATAGGTCGCACTCATACACCTGTTTTGCACTCTGTCCATTAAGCACCTTTACAAGTAACGCAATAAGCCCCTTTGCTATTATGGCATCACTATCAGCTGAGAAAAATAGTAGTCCATCTCTCTGCTCGCAATTAATCCAAACACGAGATTGGCACCCCTCAATTAGATATTTTTCAGTTTTATATTTTGCATCCATTATTGGAAGCTCTTTGCTCTGCTCAATCAGCAGATTATAACGATCCATCCAGTCGTCCATCATTAAAAAATCGTCGACTATCTGATCTTGAATTTCATTAATACTCATATAATTTAAAATATTTCGTTTATACTTTTTCCTTCGGTTGCATTTGGGTGTGCAATGCCAATCATATCACAGATAGTTGGCGCAACATCCATTAAATCAACATCTCTGTCAATAATCTTATTATCAATATTCTTTCCAAAAAATATTAGTGGGATATGTGTGTCATACTCGTAAGGCGAACCCCACGACGACTTAGTTATGATATCATCTTCGCTCTCTATTTCAATCCAACCGGGAAGCAGATTAATCATTACATCACCGCTATTACGAGGGAAGAAACTATTTTGCATTTTACTTAGCACCCCTCTATTAAAAGAGCTAGTTTGGAGTGTTGTGGCAGTTACAGCATTTGCCACTCCCGAAAATTGAAGAGCTATCGACGAAATTTTATTTTGAATCTCTTCGATAGATATATTTTTTTCGTAAGCTAAGCGTCTGTTTATATATAGTTGTCGATTGCTATACTCCGTTACCCAATTATTTGTACCAAATTGGGCATTCATAAAGCCACTAATAAGCACCTTAAACTGCATAGCGTTGAATTTGCCTTGATTTGCCGCTTCGCTTCGCTCTACAACATCGCCTACACCATGTGTTGAGGTTAAAACAAGCAGATAGTTATCCTCTCCAACATATTGATTTAGGTAATCTACAATTTCTGAAATATCTTTATCTAATTTGTAGTAGCTATCTTCATTTTCGGTTGATGCCGAACCATATATTCTTGCTATCTCACGTTGGGAAGAGAAATTTATAGTAAGAAGGTCGGTAGAGTTGTCGAGACCTAAAGAGTCGTTACGAATTGCTTCGATAGCAAAATCTTTTAGATAGTTATTGCCTGTTGGTGACTCTAAAAGATGTTTGAAACTTTTGTTCTTAGGCTTAAAAATTTTATTGAAAGATAGAGTACTACCTTTGCTTCTTAAAATAGCTGTTGCATTTTGGTAGGTGTAGTTTTCGTAGTCGTACTCCACATTCCAAAGCTTGTTTAGATAGCTCCACTTTCTGTCGCTCTCATTAAAATTTGACACCCATATAGGAAGTTGTGATTGATAGTAGCTACTTGTTACGAAGTGACCATAACGACTGTCAAACCAGTAACATCCATCAGCTTTGTACCCACCATGTATTATCGCTTCAGAGTGTTCTAAAGCAATTGAGTATACCTTAGAATTTGAATCTATATTTTTTAGCTCGTCGGCTAGAGTGCTAGCTGTTAAGTTTTCGGGTGAGAATTGACCCTCATCCTCATTACAGCCAATCCCTTTGTATTTTTCATTTTTAAAAAGCTCTATCTTTTCGTTGGTTGTGTAGTTTACCCATTTTTTACCCACAACACCATGTCCTGATGGGTTTGCACCCGATGCTAAAGTGGCTCCACCACACTCTGGAGATGTATACATAAAGCTGCTACGTGCGTTTGTAAAGGTCGTACCACCACTAACAAGGCGTTTAAATCCTCCCTCCGACAGACGCTCTCTAAAACGGTATAGTTGGTCGTATCTTACTCCTCCAACAACCAGATTAACCACCAATTTTGGTTTTTCACTACTTGTAAATTGTATATTGGTTCGCTCTTGAGCAATCGATGGAAGAGCGTGAAAGGCAAATGCAATAATAATCGCTTTAGTCCATTTAAAGCTAATTAAAGCGGTTAAAACTGTGCTGTTTTTAGTTAATATATTCATTTTTAATTGTTTAGTTTCTAATATAAAAGTTTTTTGCGAAAATATTCTTACAAAGATACATTAAATATAGGTGCAACAAAATATTTTTATAAAAAGTGTGGTTAAAAATTGTGCAATTTGCATAAATTTGGCTGAAATAAAGAACGTAGAGGGTGAAAATGATAAAAAAATATTAAATTTGCACTTTTATTTTAAAAATATTAAAATTATGATAAAATTAGGCGATAGAGTAAAGTTTATAAACGACGTTGGAGTCGGAACAGTAATAAAAATTAGCGGTCAGATTGTAACTGTCGATAGAGAAGATGGTTTTGAGGTGCCTGCACTAATAACAGAGCTTGTTGTAGTTCCTAAAGAGGAGGAGATGAGGGTTATCACTCGTATTGGAGTTAGCGATGTTAAGCCTGGTAGGGTTAAGCGCAACCGTGAGGAGCAAGAGGCTTATCGTGAGCAGAAAAAACATAATCGAAGCGCACTAAGTCGCTATGGTAGAGTGACTCTTGCTGATGAATATGAAGAGGATGAGGAGGATATGATAGATATGTATGCCATAAAAGAGAATTATATTCGCAATATGGCAAATGTAAATACCCACCTTACAAACAATTATGGTGAAAAAGATGGCGATAAGCCATTTAATGATACTTCTATTTTTGATGAAGATAAAAAAAATGTGGAGGTAGTGGTTAGCTATGAGACAAAAGATGAAAAAGAGGCAAAAATGCCAAAATCAGAGCTTGTAAAGCTAAAACCTAAAAGAGAAGAGAAGCCCAAAAATGAGATGCAGGTTATAGATTTACACGCTAGCGAATTATTGGAAAGTGAAGCAGGTATGACACCAGCAGATATTTTAAAATACCAATTAGAGTGCTTTGCCAAGGCTATTGATGCTAAATTAGAGTCGAAAACACGAGGTAAAATTGTATTTATACATGGTGTAGGTTCTGGAAAGCTAAAATATGAACTAACCACAACACTTCGTGCAAAATATAAAAATCTACACTACCAAGATGCCTCATTCCGTGAGTATGGATATGGTGCTTTGATGGTTATTTTTTAAGGTGACTTCTAATAATTGGTTTTATTCGATTTTTAGAAGTTCCCTATAGTTACACTATTTGTTTGATAGATATTTATTTCTTATATTTGTACACTTAAGTAGGGTAAAATAATTATTGGTGTATTTTTAATAGTGCTATTGGAGATGAGATTTTTTGCTATTGAATCGAAAATATAGTGGTTCTATATTGAGATTTAATAGTGAAAAATAT
>JAWXTR010000099.1:0-10083 GCA_044433365.1 Rikenellaceae bacterium | reverse complement strand
ATTTTGGGTGGAGTTGTAGTCTAATTCGCAAATTAAGCAAAAAGCTTAGAATCAGCCCTAGTGCACTACAACTTCACTTCAAAATTAATGATTTTTTTTATACTGCAAATCTACAGGAATACGCCTATTTAGAAACCAAAGTCGTCGACCTCAATCTCCTCTTTCTTTTCTATTTTAAATGGTTTTGCTTTTTCTTGAGTTTCGCAACCTACAATATAGATAGCATTAGGGCGAACAGGACAGATAGATTCGCAAGCACCACAACCAATACATATTTCTTGATTTAGTGTAGGAATAGTAAGTCCGTTTTTGTAGTCCGACATAAATACCGCTTGCGTAGGGCAATGTTCGGCACAAGCACCGCAATGTTTGCCATTAACCTCAACTACACAGTTTGTAATATCGAAATGGACAATACCAACTTGTGTCAATTTTTTCTCCTCTAAAGGCATATCTTGAAGGGCACCATTTGGGCACACCTCCATACACACTTTACACTCAAACTCACAAAATTTATGAACATCAAAATCGAGATATGGCTGCATAAAACCACTAATCCCACGCTCAAACATTGCAGGTTTTAGAAGATGCGACGGACATTTTGTGACACAAAGCTGACATCCTGTACATTTACTCTGAAATCTTGTTAGCGAACCAGCCCCAGGAGGAAGAGGAAAACGAGCCTTGTCGAGGCGGATTTTTTTAGATAAATCGCCCATAACTGGCATAATCGACCCAGCTGCAATCATTGAGATAAACTCACGACGAGATGTAGCACTTTTATCACCCTCTACTACTTTTCCTGCAGGCTCTGTAGCAGCTTTTTCACTGCTTTTTGGTGTAGAATCTACAGTTTGAGTATCGTCAGACTCTAAATATTCAGGGAAAGGGTCTCTGCAATTTGCTCCAATAGATAGTTTGTAGTGTATAGCATCTTTCTTACACTTAGTCAAACAGTTAAAACACGCCACACAACGAGAGTTATCTACATAATATAGACTTTCGTCGATGCAGTTTGACTTACAATTAACCGAGCACGCCTTACACTTAATACATTTATCTTTATCAATTACAATTTTGAAGATTGACACCTTTGAAAGCAATCCCCAGAATGTACCTACAGGACAGAAAGCATTGCAATAGATACGCTCACGATATAGAACCAATATTGTGATTATAATAAGCACCACTAAGGCAAAGATAGCTGCACCTACTGAGATAATAGAGTTGTCGACAGCGTAAATAGAGTAGTTTTCCATACTATTTAAGATATTTGCCGCAACGTTGTTAAAGAAAGTTGTAATTGGTCTAACAAGGTGAGTGACAATAGCTCCAAAATTTGAGTATGGATCTAAAAGATTTGTGACAATGCCGATATTGGTTATTATTGCCGCTATAGCTACTCCTAAAATACTATATCTTAGGGTTGTAAGCGACTTAGTATAGCCAATTTTTTTCTTTTTCTTCTTAAATATTTTTCTATATAGCTTTGCTACTGAATCAATTACATCCATCATTACCCCCATAGGACAGATAACAGAGCAATATACCCTACCAAAAAGCAGAGCGATAATAATTAGCAGTGCCAATATAACACCACTTCCTGCCATAACAGCAGGAAGTAGTTGAGTTTTTGCTATTTGAGCTGCAAACTGAGAGTTTGGATTGGCTCCTAAGGCAAGAAATCCAAAAAGGAACACAGCCCCAAACATTACAGCTGCTGCAATACGAATATATCTTAACATTATATTTTAATACGTTTGATATTGACTTTAGTTAAGTCGGTTGTACCTAAATTTAGTTTTTCACCTAGTTCGATATGAGCCACATCCGAAAGATTCATCTCTTTAACTTGAGCAAAGAATTTTAGAGCTGCAACATCAACAGCAACAGGGTCGCTAGATGCAAAAAGACCTTTAGTTACAACGACATCTTCGATACTTTTACCACGAGGTCCATTAGCTTTCATTACACGATAGGCATCAACGATATGAAGAGCTGGTTTTTTGTGATATGTACAAGCATCTGCAATACATTGTTGTAGGTCAGTTTCGTGAAGATAGGTTCTATCCCATACGATACCCATATAGTTTTTCATAGAGATTGTCATTTTTGCACCACCATGAACTTTTAGGATTGGAACATTAAACCATACATCACACTCCTCAAGAGCTTTATGGATTTTTGCTTTTTTCATTTTCACACCCTCTGGAAGCTCTACATCTACATAATAAGATTCGTCATTACCAGGAAGCATAATACCACCGTTAGCCTCAACAGCACTTTTAATTCCACTTAAATCGTAGCAGCTAGTCCACTCGTTGCAGGTGTGGTCAAAAACTCTAACATCTTTGGCTCCAGCATCTACACACTGCTTCACCAATGCACCAACTAAATCAGGGTTTGTGTTTGCACCCATATCAGGGGTTTTAGCCCAACCAATATTTGGCTTAATCACTACTCTATCGCCAGCAGAAACAAATTTTTTGATACCACCCATTTCGGCAAGCATCTTTTCGAACATTTCAACAGGTTCACCACCCATTACAGCGACAAGATTGTTTTGAGCATCGCTTTGAGTTACAGTTTTATTTGAAGCAAGTACTTTATTTAGTCCCGAAAAATCAAGAGCAGTGGCAAGCGATGCGACAACAGCTCCTTTAAGAAAATCTTTTCTTTCCATCTTTATTTTTTTAATTTCATTAAAATTGTAGCTACTAAAAGTTGTAAAATTACAGCTTTATAGCTAATTACCATACTTTCTAATGCAGCATCAAAGCTAAATACGATAGCTGAAATGGCAAATCCTACCACTTGATATGCTACAATAGCAGTGATAACATTTAGAAGAGAAATCTTTGAGTTTTTAGAAGCATAGTAGCCCAATACAGCCGCAAAAGCCAAACCTTTAGCCATTACAACAACACTCATCTCTAGTGATGGCATACCCAAAATAGCATAACTAATTAATGGAGAAGCGATAGCAGTAATCATACCTACTGAGCGACCATAAACCATCACTCCAACCATTGTAAATAGAATAATTGGAAGATAGGCAACACCAGAAAGGTTAAATAGGTGGAAAAGCTGAGGTAAAGCAATATTTGCCAAAACAAATAGCGACGCTACAGCATAACTTTTCATACTACGGTATGAAAGGTTGTTTACTTGAATTGATTGTACCATAAGATATGTTTTAATATTATTTATTTCTAAGCCATTTGCACAAAGGTAGTAAAAATTACCTAAAATTGTGTATAATTTATCATAAATTAACAAAAAAAATATAACTGTTTTGAAAGTTTTATGGTAAACTCTTAAAACAGTTACATTTTTTTTGTTATATCTCAACATACAAAATAAAATCTCTCAAAATCCAGAGATAAAAACGTCTCTTGACATAATTGTACCTATTATTTAAAAAAGCTATTTTTTGACTACTTTGCAGAGAAAAATGGATAAGATTTTCAAACCTTAATTCGTACTAACAATAAATATTAGTTTTGGAATAGCAAATTTTGTAGATAAGGATAACCATTATTCATATCGTCGTTAGTGTCTATACTCCAAACTGAACTGAAATTAAAATTTTCGAAAGTATCCTTGTTTTTTTTGTCGTTTGAAGAAAATTCGTCAGCTTTCCAATCACCTCCAGTTCCTTCCAAAAGGTATAGATTATTATGGTACCACACAGCACCAGTTTTGTCGTCACCAACAATTCCCTCACCGTCGTAGTGAACTTTACCTATATTTATACAGCAATCCACTTCAGCATGGTGGTCTACCATTCCGATAATACCGCCATTAGCGTGGTCTTGCTTGCTTGTAATTTCGCCTGTGTTGTAGCAATCGTGTAATCCCCAGCTATATTTATTGTCAAGACCAGAGCCTTCTTCTAAATATCCTGCAATACCTCCAATGTGTGTATTTATGTTTGAAGACGATAGATTGCCTCTGTTTACACAATATGCAACTTCGTAGTTTTCTTGTTCTTGAACTCCATTAGGATCACGTCCAGCAATGCCTATAATGCCGCCTACACCTCCAATGTTGACTCCTCCACCACCAGTTGATATATTACCGTGATTTGTGCAATATCTTACTTTGATATGGTCGCCATTTGCATAGGCTATAACCCCTCCAATAGCGTTTGAATTGCTACTTGTAATAATTCCATAATTTACTAAATTTGTAAACTCAATTACACTACTGCGATTGTTCTCACCATAGGCATAACCTACCAATCCACCAACATTGTCGCTACCCGAAATATCGCCTAAATTAATAGAGTTTTTAAAGTATTGGTTTGAACTAGTATTGACACTAGTAATATTACCAATAATACCAGCTGTACTTCCACCACCCGAAATATTTGAGTAGTTTATAGTATTTTTAATTTCACCATTAAAATTTTCAACATTTCCAACTATTCCACCCAAATTATCACCAGCAGTGATTGTGTTGCTAGAGCGATTTACACAATTTTCAACCAATGTTGCACCATCAATATAGCCTATAATACCCCCAACATTACTACTACCTGCTACGCTACCAGTAAAGCAAAGGTTTATGACTTTAGAATTTGATCCAATAACTTGACCTACAATCCCACCTATATATGTTCCACTAGTTGTATCGTTAAGGTCAGTAATTTTCCCTCCAAAATTTGATGTAAAAGAGCTAGTGTCTGGAATAATTCCATTTTCGAAAGATGAAACTTTATTAAATACGCCATCAATAGTACCATCGTTTAACATACCAATAAATCCTCCTGTATTCTCATCTCCGCAAATTTTCATCTCATTGTCTAATTTTATCTTATCACACCTTAAATATCCACCAGTTTGAGCACCCACAAATCCGCCAACATTTATGTGTCCTTTTACAGGAATATTAACCTCTATAATATTATTAAATATTATACTATCGCCTTTTAAACAGCCAACAACACCGCCAACATCTTCAGTTCCATTAATTTCTAAAGAACCATTTTCTACTTGAGCGATTGAGTTGTGTCCATAATTTGGATGCGTAGAATCAATAATGATATTGCCGCTACCCATATTTAGATAGCCAAAAAATCCGCCAACATATTTACCACTATTTAGGTATGATGCAAATTTACAACCTTTTACTGTAAGTTTATCATTTAAATGAGTAGTCCCAACCAATCCTCCAGCATCTTTAGTGCCCGAGCCTATTGACGTTAAAATTTGTACATTTTCAAAACTACTTGTAGTGTCAAGGGTGAAACTGCCTGCAATACCTCCAACTGCGTTGTTACCGGCATATATATATATCAAATCTGAATCTTGTCCTGAAACACTATTTTTTACAGTTACATCTTTTATTGTACAGCCACTATTCACAAGTGCACCCACAACTCCACCAGCCGAAGATGATGTTGCAGTTACGGAAAGTGGTAACGCTTTATCATTATCAAGATTAGAGCAATCTTCTATATTTAGATAAGAGTATTCAGCATAACCTATCAATCCGCCAATATTTGTTGCTCCGTTAACGGTAGTGTAAACACTACATTTACTAATCGAAATATCTCCTTTGGCATAACCAATTAGAGAGCCAACATTGCTGCCATTATCGGTTAAAGAGCCAGTTATTATGATATTATTAATAGTTACATCTCCTATAGCATTACCAGCAATAGCTCCGGCATTTTCATACACCGACTCTATACGTGAATCTATGGTTAAATTACTAATACTAGCACCATTATAAAGTATATCAAATAGACCTACATTAACATCTTTCGACTCTCTTAAGCTCCCTTTATAGTAAATCGTGATTTCATAACCCCCACCATCATAATTTCCAGCAAAAGGCACCCCATAATAGTAGCTTCCTTCCACTTCATCGCTTCTATAGGGTGCTGTAAAATCTGCACACTGTTTAAAGTATATATCTGAAGCATAGTTAGCATCTTTAGTTAGTATTTGCTTAAGGTAGTCGAAATCATCAGGATCGTTAATTAGATATGGACTCTCTTTGCTCCCTTCTCCACTTAATTTACTGTAAGAAACAGAGCTATCTAGTAGAGTAGATACCATCTCATCTTCTACCGATACAGTAAGAGAAATCTCATGTTTTGTTCCATCATCGAATAGAAAAGAGAGATTGTAGTTGTCGTCAACAAGTGAGGTTGTTTTTGGAATTTGGATATTAAATAAGATATTTTCACCATCATGTTCTAATGTAGTCTTAAATGATACCTCCAAATTATCGCCATGCGAGACAAACGACGTTATAATTTCAGAGATTGATTCGTCAATAAGGGCAACATCTTTTGGAATTATAAATTGGCTATATTTCATTGTTGAGGTGTGTTCTATTTTTGATCCAAAATCGTTAGTTTTGAAAAAATTAGCATCCTCTTTGCTACATCCTACTGTTGTTATTAGTAGAAGTGTGATTGTTATTAGGTTTATTAACTGTTTCATACGTAATAAATTAAAAATTTTAAATTATGGGGAGTTCTAATAATTGGTTTTATTCGATTTTTTATTTTGAGGTTTTAGATTTGGATTTACAAAATGTGGGCGTAGTGGTGCCTACGTAAGCATTTTGTAAAATTCAAAGATGAAGCCTCAAAATGAAAAAGCGTTAAAATCCAATTTTTAGAAGTTCCCTTATGAATTAACACAAAGCTATTCATGCTCAGCCTCTTCTTCAATTTCGATAGCCATTTCCGACCAATAAGGAATAGGAAAGTAACCTTTTTGGTTCGTTAAGCTCCATCGAGATGTTTCGCCTCCAAAATCCCACGATTCATACTGATTTATATCGTGAAGTTCATCTATAGATAGGGAGTTGGGATATCCGTTACAGATTAAAGCGTCGCAGCTAACGTCGTAATAGTAGTTTTCATTGCCATAATAAATTATAGCATCTGAATTATTGTATAGAGCTTCGTTCCAACCTGTACCTACGTTTATACATTTTTTGATAGAAGCAGCAGAATTAACTTTCCCTATTATTGCTCCCGAATTTTTATTTTCAATAGCAAACTCTCCGCTATTTAAACAGTCGCTAGTAACGGTGTAGTCGTGTACCTGCCCTGCAATGCCACCTACATAGCTGCTATTTGGAGTTATTATTCTACCAAAATTGGCACATTGGGTAATACGAACAGCATTTGCCTTAAAGTCGGATGAACCCTCTATAATTGAGTTTGTCCCACCTATTATTGAGGCTATACCACCTAATATACCAGCTGCTGCTGCAACTGAGCCTCCAGCACTAGGTATACTAGATACAATAGCAGCAACAGTTATGGTTATTATACATACACCGCCTATAACCTTTTGCGAAATCTCTTTAGCTTCTTTTTGATTTTCAATCTGTTCGTATAGCTCTTCTCGTTTTTCATTAATATTATATGTTACCGTTTGACTATTTTCTGATGAGCTATCGAAATAATCAATTAAGTACTTTAAATTGTTGTTAAAATCTTTTTCACCACTGCCGCTAAGTCCTATGTCGGTAGATACCGATGGCATGGTGTGGTTTTTCCGATAATTTTCAATTTCGAGAATTACCTCATTATTTGTATTTACGCCTGAGGTCACCATTCTATTTATCATCTCTTCAGCCTCTTCGGGATGGAGCATTTCATGTACGCCAAACGACCACATTCCAATATCAGAGATGACAGGTCCTACATCTGCTGCTGTCGTTACAAGATGTATAACATGAAATAGATGGTTAAAATGCTTTAATGCCTCTGTACCTGCTAATACTGATTCAGTTACCGCTTTACTTATAACTAGTGTTCCTTCGATGACACCCATAACACAAGCAATGCTTCCAACCACACAATTAGCTATATCGGCACCCGACCAAGTACGTTGGTCACCAATTTCACCTACCACACCACCAGCAATACCATCGCTGTAATTGGTGATAGTACCTGAATTACTACAGCAGTTTAATGATGTGTAGTTGCCAGCCAATCCTACAACTCCGCCAATATAATCGCTACCCGATTCAACCTCACCAAAGTTTTGACTTGCTAAAAACGAACCCCAAGTTGTTTTGCCAATTACTCCAGATACTGCTCTACCTTGTGCAGCATATATACTACCGCAGTTTATAGAGTTATGAGCTATAGCCGCCGATGTATTTCCTCCAATACCACCTACAACAGCTTCTGGTGCGAGTCCTGAAACAGATCCTGTATTTATAGATGATATTGCAGATAGCTGCGCTTCTCCGCAAATTCCTCCAACTGAGGTGTTGCCAGTTATTGAACCTGTATTTTTACATGCTCTAGTTACTAATGAGTTGTACATAAGTTCATCAGAACCAATACGTGTACTACCAACAATTCCTCCAACACCTACATATCCATCAATATCTCCACTATTTTTTGAAAAATATACATATCCATAACCGCTACCACCAATCAAACCTCCAGTTCCATAACAACCGTTATCTGTATCATTTTTCATTGTTTTAGAACCAATAATTCGTCCTTTATTCTCGCTAGATACCACAATCACAGTGTCGGCAGAGCCAACTAATCCACCTGCTCCTGAAAAATATGAAGTTACATCTGCATTATTGACCGATTGGTTAATAATCAACCTACTATTTAGCGAAGAGGTACCGATAATACCTCCTACGCCATAACCTCCAGATACTGAAGTTCCATTATTTATACATGAGTCGATGGTTGTGATATTATACATATCGTTTGAGCCAACGAGTGCACCAGTAGCTAGTCCGTTATTGTTAGACGATACACTGCCACCCTGAGTTGAGCAGTTGTAGATTAAAGTTGCCGACTCTTCATCTCCGGGAGTTTGAATAGCACCAACTAATGCACCTGTAGCAAAAGCACCTATAATTTCAGGATTAACTATGTGTACATTTCTAATTATAGAACTTTCGACAAAGCCAAATAAGCCTATTCCCGACGACTCGTCACGTTTACTCCAAAGAGTGGTGATTTTGTAGCCACCGCCATCATATACACCTCTAAAAGGGTTGCTACAAGATGAACCAATTGGTAGCCAACCATATTCATTATCACTCTTCCAACAAGCCATATCCATATCAATATCGCACACCTGCTTAAAGTGAGTGCCTTTAAATAGTAGTTTATTGTGCAGTTGGTCGTTTGTTATGCTTTTTATTCGTTTTAGATGGTCGTAAGATGATACAATAAAGGGGTTTTCCTCTGTACCTTCGCCTGAAAGCCCAAAAATATCACTATAGGCATCTAAAATATCTATTTTATTATCAGTCGAGACTTTTACCTTGCAGCCAAGTCCAAATTGCTCGTTAATAAGCTCATCTCCATTAGAAACTGTATAATTTAGGTGAAGTAACCTATATTCACCATCTTTTAATCCTATATCAAAATTTAGGGTTGGTTTGCCATCTAATCTGCTATAATTACCCGTTCGTGTAAATATTTCGTTGTTATTATCAGCTAAAATAGAACACTCAAAATCTGAATTTTCAAAATTAGATAGTTCTTTATTTAGAGTAATAGAATAGGTCTCTCCCACGTAAGAATCGATGTTGGGAGTATCTGGAATTGGATTTTGTAAAGGATCCTTTTTACATCCAATTAATATTGTTAGCAAAAGCAATATTAATGCTGGTACGTTTCTCTTTATCATAGCAGTACATTTTATTGAAATTTAGGCGCAAGATAATAAAAAAATATCTATATACAAATATTTTTACAATAAAATGTTATTTATATGCAACATGATGAATATTACAATAGTAATAAACAAACGAGGGTGACTAGTAGTCGACACCCCTCTTTTTAGATGTTTACAGTAGTACATACTGTAACTCTAAGTAACATAGCACATTAGCAAAATATTTGTTTACGGGATTTGAGGCTAAAATAAAAAAGTTTAGCGAAATAACCCCTTTTTGGTGAAAACCCCTATTCTTATGTAGTGGGAAATGATGTTCGGAATTTAAGGCATTTTTCACTGAAAATAAGTTTAACAAATAAAAGCTAATGTGCTATGTTTTCAATTAATGTAAGGGGTAAAGAGAACCCAAAATCTCTCGGACAAGTAAAGTTAGAGCTTGTATTTT
>JAWXTR010000098.1:0-10287 GCA_044433365.1 Rikenellaceae bacterium | reverse complement strand
CGATATTTTTCACTATTAAATCTCAATATAGAACCACTATATTTTCGATTCAATAGCAAAAAATCTCATCTCCAATAGCACTATTAAAAATACACCAATAATTATTTTACCCTACTTATAAGTTCTTTTATTGTTTTACACTACTAATTATCGTTACTGTAAAAACAAATCTTCGCTATCCTCCCAATCACCAACACCAAAACCTGTATCGCTTCCCTCAGGAAGAGTGATATCTTTGATTATTATTGAAATATTATGGTCGTCGGATGCTTCGACTTGGTCGGTAACATCATAGCTATACGAAAAAAGCTCACCACTACTGACTACAATACTTAAATAGAGTTCATATTTTCCGTTTGTTTGTTTTCCAAATGTTATAAACTGCCCTGTAGTGCTCCCATCCTTATTTGACGAAGATTCATCATAACTAGTGGACGAAAATTCAACATTATACACATTGACCAGTGAATCGGAGTGAATTGTTTGCCGAGTTGATAACATTGCACCCGTAGCACTACCTTTGAGCACCGCCTCTATCGACATTACACTACTTAAATTTACAACCTCTAGGGTCACCGTATTGATTGCTGTTGCTGGTAGAGGCTCGACAAATGAGAAGTTTTCAAGTGTTTTTGTGATAGATTTAGTCAATTCACTGCTTTCATCTATAACGCTTGAATATTCGCTATTTTTTGTGCTTTCATCATCTACCGCCGCTTTAGAACGACTCCTAACCTCCTCTATATAGTCGGCAAATTCGTCGGTACGGGTATACTTAACCATCTGCTCGGTAACTTCGAAATCATCAAGACTCCATGTAGCTATCTGCTCATGACTAAAAGCAAAATTATCGCTATCGGTAGGCGCATAATAGATATAAGATGAACCAGCTGAAATATCCTTGATAAGTTTTGCCGAAATGCCATCGTAACTATCACTATTTTCAAATATTACGCCTCCAATATCATTCACTGTCTCATTATAAATAAGTGTACTATATTGCCCTACGGGAAGCTGTGCAACTAAGAAATTTTCGTCACCCGATATAATTTCTATCGGCTCATCGCCATCTTTTGAGTAGAACACAACCGACACATTATAAATATTATCGCTCAATAAATCAGATTTCGACCAGTCGATTGAGATTGGAATATATGCAAGGTATTGGTATGGCTCCTCTAATGGCTGTCGTTTACAACCTAAAACAATAGATGTAAGAAAAATATAAATTAGAAGTTTTATCATTTTTTTCATTGTACACCTCCTTTCATTACCCTTCTATTTACTATCCACACTAACGATACTTTTGCTTTCGTTGGACCAACCCAAGTATAGTTGCCAGTGCGCTGTTTTATAGCATGCCAACTATTGTCTATATCATACATTGCATTATAATAGGTATATCTAGTCCGCAAAATACCTAATCCTAAAGAATATTCCATCCTTAGCGAACCACTTTTATTGATTATGTGTGCATAACCACCACTTATACCCCCAGCTATAAGAAATTCGCCTTGATAGCCTTTTTTATCCCATTCAAAATCGTATAATCCACCACCTACATACACCCCTGCAAACCATCCAGTTAATTTTGGACGATACGCTCTATCACCAAACCAATATTTTCCTTCGAAATTGGCATTTAACAGCTGAACTCTATTACGTTGACTATTCTCTTTACCATTATCCCATTTCCACCATGGAAAAATCCACTCTCCAGCGACCGAAAAACTCTCACTAATTGGAACTTCAATTTCAACGTTTATCAAACTTGCTGTATCAAAAAGAAGATTAGTTTTTAGAGCGAAAAGCGGCTCTAATTGCCTATTTTGCTCACAATAATAGAGTGTAATTCGTTGCCGAATCTCATCTATCCCCATTACGCTATCTCTATTATCAAACAACACCTCTACCCTTTGCGTTTGAGAGTAACAGCTTAGTGTGACAAAAAGGAGAATAAAAAATAGTACTAATTTTTTCATATTATATTTATATACATTTTTATTGTTTGTCAAATTTTAATTTTTTTTTAAAAATTTTAAAATTATTATAATTATCTACTAGTTATTAGCAGCAAAACATACAATAGCCTAGCAACCAAATAATTACAAATTTTCAATTAGCTATACCAACTATAATACCAAAAATTATAAATATTTAAATTGATTGTGCTATTTCATTTTTTTTCGTAACTTTGTTCTGATTATTTGTACCCCCTAAATATAAAAACCATAATTCAAATTATGAATATAGTTGTAGGTGTAACAGGAGCTAGTGGAGCTATATATGCTAGACGTCTTATAGAGAGGATTTTAACAGAGTCGAAAGACAAAGAAGAGCACCAAATATCGGTAGTTTTTTCATCGTATGGATTGGAGGTGGCAAAATTTGAGGGGGAATATGAAAATATTTGTAATCAGAAAATTACAATTTATGATGCAAATCAAATGTTTTCAACAATTGCTTCTGGCTCGTCTAAAATTGATGCTATGGTGGTTGTTCCTTGCTCGGTTTCTTCGCTTGGGCGTATTGCTTCTGGCTGCTCAGACAATCTGCTTACTCGTAGTGCTGATGTTATGATAAAAGAGCGTAGAAAGCTTATTATTGCACTTCGTGAAACACCTCTTTCGCTTATTCATATTGAAAATATGCTGAGAGTTACTACTGCTGGTGCTATCGTGATGCCACTTTCTCCATCGTTTTACTCTAAACCTACAACTATCGAGGAGCTTGTTGATACTCAAGTTGATAGAATTGCTTCACTTTTAGGTATTGAGCTTGGTCAATATATTTTTAATTAATAAAACTTATTTCTATGATAAAAAAATTTAGATTTCTTGCTGCTATAGCATTTACTATAGCACTAGTTCAAAGTTGCGCTGTAAGCGGCGAAAAACCTGTTAAGACCGAGGGTGACAACCCTGTAGTTGAAGCTATTATGGCTCGCCGTAGTATTAGAAAATATACTCCGCAGCCCGTTTCTCGTGAGGTTATGTCGAAAATTGTAGAGTGTGGCATCAATGCACCAAGCGCACGTAACCAACAGCCGTGGGAGGTGAGAATAGTAGATAATGCCGCCTATTTAAAAGAGATAAACAATCTCTATAACAAAACAGAGGGAGTTGAAGAGGGTATGTTTAAGGATGCTCCAACTGTTGCGTTTATTGCTGTCGACCCTACAAAACCTTATCCAGATTTTGGATGTGGATTACTAGTTGAAAATATGCTTTTAGCTGCTCAATCTTACGGAATTGGCTCAGTATGTCTGGGTATTCCTATTCCATTTCTAACATCTGACACTGCAAAACCTTTTATTGATAAGTTAGGGTTTAGTGATGGATATAAATTGATTCTTGCAGTAGGGTTTGGACACCCAGACCAAAGCCCAAGTGCAAAACCTCGCAATGCAGAGCAGGCAAAATTTGTCGATAATTTGTAATTATACCATATTGTCTAAAATGAGGGTGACTCAAAAGCACCCGTTTTACACAAACAACCCTTGTCACAGAGCTTGTGGCAAGGGTTGTTTCTATATTTAAAGGGCTTTTGGGTTACCCTCATTTTAAAGGAAAATTAAATATCAAGCAAATGATCAGTTGATATGGTCATAATATTGTTTTTCTCGATAACCTCCAATGCTTTTTTATTATCGTTGACACGCATAATTAAAAAGGCTTGCTCTTTTACCGAAAAACAGTATAAATACTCTATCACTACCCCATCAGCTGAAAAAAGCTTTAGTTTATCATAGAAAGAGTCGGCCGTAGAGCCACACGCTATAGCTATAACCTCAGTAGTATTAGTATTTTTACTCGACTCTCTAAGCACCTTTACCGCCTTTTCAGGCTCATCGGTGATAATTCTTAATATTCCATACTCTGTTGTATCTGCAATTGTTGCAGCAACTATACGAATATCTGCTTTGCTCAGTATATCCATAGTCTCATAAAGACTACCTATTTTATTTTCTAAAAATATTGATAACTGTTTAACTGTAGTTTTCATGTATATTAATTATAAATTATGAATTATGAATTATAAATTATGCATTATGAATTTACAAATTCCGTTTATCGACAACCCTAACCGCTTTTCCCTCGCTTTGAGGAAGAGTACCACTACTAACTAGCTTCACTTTTGGAGTAACAAGAAGTTCATCTTTTAGGGCACGAGTCATTGAACGTGAAAGAGCTTGAAGTTTTGAGTAGTCGTCGGTAAATGCGTCACCAAGTTCAACCTCGATGATAATCTCATCGTTGTTTCCTACTGTTTCAATTGTAATAAGGTAGTTTGTCCCTACTTCTTTAAACTGCATCAAAATCTTCTCTATCTGCATAGGGAATATATTAACCCCTTTTACAATAAACATATCGTCGCTACGACCTTTAAAACGGTCGATACGACGGTGTGTACGACCACAACTACACTCACCAGTCAATATTCGGGTTAAATCACGTGTACGGTAACGAATTAGCGGCATAGCCTCTCTATCTAGCGTTGTAAGAACCAACTCCCCCATCTCACCATCTTCTACAGGCTCTAATGTGTCGGGATTAATAATCTCTACAATATAGCTATCTTCCCAAATATGAAGTCCATTTTGATTTTTACACTCAAATGCAACACCTGGACCACTCATCTCTGACATACCAAAACAGTTGTAAGCCTTAACACCCATCATCTGCTCAATCTTAGCTCTCTGCTCCTCAGTGTGTGGCTCGGCACCTATCACAAGGGTTGTCAGTTTTGTATCGTTTTTTGGGTCTATACCCTGCTCTGCAAACACTTCAGCCAAACGGATTACATAACTTGGAATTGCATGTATTGCAGTAGTTCCAAAATCGGTAATAAACTTAATTTGACGCAGGCTATTTCCAGCAGCAGCAGGAACGGTAAGCGCACCAAGTCGCTCAGCAGCATACTGCATACCTAAACCACCTGTAAACATACCATAACCCGATGTGTTTTGAAAAACATCGCTATTACGCAAACCTACCATATAAAAACAGCGTGCCAAACGGTTTGCCCAGCAATCCAAATCGTGCTGAGAGTGGCATACAACTGTAGGATTACCCGTGGTTCCACTCGAAGAGTGTAGGCGAACAACCTTATTATTATCTACCGCATTCAAACCAAATGGATAGTGCTCTCTTAGGTCATTTTTGGTTGTAAACGGTAGTTTCTTAATATCTTCAACCGAATTTACACTATTACTATCAATACCCTTCTCTGCATATAGCTTAGAATAGAAAGGCGACTTTTTAGCTTGAGTTATAGTCCACTTTAATCTCTCTAACTGCAATGCTTCCAAATCTTCACGACTCATTGTCTCTATTTCTGGCTCGAAATATTCGTTATTACTCATTATGTTATACTTTTATAATTTATGTTACATTCCAAATATAGGTTTGAAACCCTAATAGAGTACGAAAGTAATAATTTTTTATTAAATACAACAAAAATATTAGATAAATTAACAACAATGCTATATTAAGTAGGGTAAAATAATTATTGGTGTATTTTTAAAAGTGCTATTGGAGATGAGATTTTTTGCTATTGAATCGAAAATATAGTGGTTCTATATTGAGATTTAATAGTGAAAAATATCGCTCCAAGAGTGCTATTAAGAATATGGCAATAATTGTTTTACACTACTTATTGTTTAAAATCAATCAATAAATAACATTAAAACATATAAACAAGATTATTCGCAAAAGTGGTTTTGCGAATTTCCCTAAAAAGTCTAAAATCTAATTTCACTTTTATTGGGATTACTAATCTACAACCGACGTGGGGTCAATCAATTTTCCGTCACTATCGACCTTATACCACTTATCTTCAAAAAGCACACTACCCAGCCCATCGGCAAAAGTTTGTGCTTGATTATAAATTATAGGTGTAACCTCTTTACCATCTATATCAATATACCCTCTCTTTCCAAAACCATTCTCAACGACAGCTTTTCCAAACATAAACTCATCTATCAAAATATATTTCTTTGATATTTCGACTCCTGCTCTATTTAAGAGCGTTACTACCCCATCTTTCTGTGCAACAAAACGGTTGATTCTATGTAGCCAAACTAGAGAATTATATCCATCTTTCACTAAAACAGCTCCGTTAATATCAATTGCAACTGCCTCACCTGCAAATATTACAACGGCGATAGATTCATAAAATGGCTGAGCTTTAGCATATTTACATGGTAAAACTAAGTTACAGAAGTCGTCTACATAACCATAAAGTTTACAGTTTTTATCTAACACCACAGTACGATTTTCGTTGTTTGTATTTGGCAATATTTTAAAATATTTTTCAAGACTTGGATTAGGCTTTAACTCCCTATTTTTAGAGAAAACCGCAGACAATTGTACTTTAGCTATCTCTTTTATCTCATATAGTGCGTCGAGAAGTTTAGGTAAATTTTGGGGATTTAAGATGAAATCCAGCACCATATTAAAGTTTTCATCACTAGCGGATATAAATTTTTGCAAATCACTATTTACACCTTTTTTACTCCATAAATCAACTATTTCATCCTCTTCCAAAGATGTAATATCGGAGTTAAAATATTTGTAACAACACACAATTAGTGTAAAAAGTAGAGTTTGGATATAGGTCAGTTTCTCATCACAATTATCATCTTTTTCAACAGTTATATGGTGTCGAAAATTAAAGTCAAATTTGACCTTTCCTCCAAATAGTTTAACATCCTTAGGGGTAAAACCACTAATTACTATGTTATTTTTAATAATCCAAATTAAAGAAGCGACAAATGAACTAAAAAATTTGCCATGCACTTCACCTTGACTTAACGCTAAAAAAATATTGTCGCTTTCGGCTCTTTCAGATATTACGATATCAAAAATATCATACATTTTGCGATTTCCATAGCAGTACATCTCATCTTCATATATCTTATACTTTAGAAATGGCGATTTATGATAACAACGCAACATTTTTATATCCTCCTTAAAACGTAGAGTCTTACTGTTTCTATGCTTTAAAATGTAGATATAACAGCACTTACGCTCTATATCTATAGAATATCTACTAAAATTTACACCAGAATATATATTGTGGTAGAAATCTTCTGAAAGATGAAAATTCTCCAATCTTTTAAATGTAGATGCTCTATTTTCAAAACTTGAAATTATATATTGTGACATTTTTCTACTATTTTATGGGGAGTTCTAAATTTCGGATTTTATGAGATATTTCATTTTAATATTTTAAAGGGAGTTCTAATAATTGGTTTTATTCGATTTTTTATTTTGAGGTTTTAGATTTGGATTTTGCAAAATATGGGCGTAGCGGTGCCTACGGTGCATTTTGTAAAATTCAAAGATGAAGCCTCAAAATGAAAAAGCGTTAAAATCCAATTTTTAAAAGTTCCCTTAATACATACAGTCGATAAAATATATCAATTAGACTATTACACCTCTATAACATCGTAGATGTTCCAATGCTAAGTATCCGTAATAAATCATTTATTGGAACATTATAAGCCACTGCTTTTACCTCTCCATAACCCTCGTAATCTGCATCGTTATAAATATCCTTTAAGGTTTGACCCACTTGGTCGGAGAGAGTTGAAGCTGTATCATACAGAAGTTTTGCAAATTTATTTTCAACATTTATCTCACTGTCAGATTCAGGAAAAATTAACGGCTCTTTTACTGAAGAGGCGATATGTAGGTTAAAAATTGTTACATTTGCTCTACCCGTAGATAGAGACTTTATTTTATCTGCAATTTTGGTAATAGAACTTCCATCTGAATCGGTAGCCTCACCATCTGTTATGTGAACCAACATAGCATTTGAAATAGAAGATGTAGAACCACCAATAATTAGATTATTATTGCGTGAAAGCCAATCTTTTACCACCTTATACGAATAAGTTAAAGCCTTTAGTGTAGGCGTATTACCTCTACTTTGCTCCTCAACCCAATGTGTTATCTTTACTATTTGAGTGTGTTAACGGTCGTTAGCTCCCACACGTGAAATTGGCATCGAACTCTTTCTTACATTGCTTGAAACTAAATCGTTTATTGTAAAAATTTCTCTTCCACATCCTACATAGTCAAGAAGCGAAAAAACCTCATTATCACAATAACCATAAATAGCAATATCAAAGTAGTTGTGGTATGAGGCTCCTCTTCTACATTTAAATACTAGTTCATCAACAAAACTATTTATAATCTGGGCTAAAATAGTGGATTTTCTGGATAACCCTCCTTCGTACTCAATCTCCTCTTCCATTGAACCTGACATATCCAACATCATCACTATCAAAGCTGGATTATTACGAGTGATTCTAGCTCTTAAATGTCTCATTATATTACAAATTAGATTAATATTTAGACAAAGATAATCTATTTTTCGTAGTTTTAGTATATTTTACTAATTCAAGATGATAAAGATTTTTTACATTTTCATAATTCGAACAATTTAATTCAGCATATTTAATAATACCAAATTATTAACACCCTCTAACCTTTTCGAGTGCACTTCCAATATTATCAAAAATATTTTCCTCTCCAATAGTTGCAGCTAATCCCACTTTTCTGAGCGATTCTAGCACATCGGGAGTAACTCCAGAGAGTATAAAGTCAATCTTCTCTTTTTTGCAATTTTTATATAGTATTTCAAGGTTGTGGATACCTGTTGAGTCGATAAAAGGCACTTTTCGCATACGTATAATACGTGCGTTAATTCGCTCACCAATATGGCTCTTAGCATTATCAAATTTGATTGCAACACCAAAAAAGAAAGGACCCTCAATCTCATAAATCTCAACACCCTTTGGTACAACGCCCAAATCGTTTTCTTCAAACACCTTCTTAGGATTGTCGGTGATATGAGAGATTGTGCTTGTCTCAGATATACGTTTTACAAAGCTGATAACTGCAAGTAGCAGACCCACTTCAATTGCGATGGTTAGGTCGAATACCACCGTCAAAATAAAGGTTACAACCATTACAACAACATCGCCACGAGGCATCATAAGAAGCGATTTAAAGGTGCGCCAATCGCTCATATTGTAAGATATTAGCACCAAAATACCTGCAAGACATGCCATTGGAATATGTTTAGAAAGATTACCTAGCAACAATAAAATTAGTAGTAATACTATCGAGTGTATAATATTCACAACCTGCGTACGTCCACCATTATTAATGTTTGTAAGTGTACGAGCAATTGCACCAGTTACTGGAATACCTCCAAAAAATGGGGTAATAATATTTGCTACACCCTGCCCTATTAGCTCGCTATTAGGGTTGTGGGTTTCGCTTCTCAAACCATCGGCAACAGTCGACGAAAGCAGCGTAACGATAGAGCCAAAGATAGCAATAGTAAGACCTGCTGAAAATAGTGAACGCATTTTACTTACTGTAAGCCCAATATCTTGAACTTTTGGCATTGAGCTATCTATCACAAATTTATCGCCAATTGTTTGAACTATATTTATATCAAAACCATAGCGTAGTGTGTAGTTTGTCACAGTAATGATGATAATTGTAGCAAGAAATGCCGGAATACGTGGTGAAATTTTGATAAATAGCTTAATTAACACAATTGTCATTACCGACATTATAACTGCATAAACATTTATTGTCGAAATCTCACTAAAATAGAGCATCCACTTATCAATAAAGTTGATAGGGATAGGCTGCGTAATTTGCAGACCTAAGAAATCTTTAATTTGCGTAGAAAAGATTGTAACAGCAATACCACTTGTAAAACCAATTACAATTGGATAGGGAATCATCTTAATAATAGAACCCACCTTAAAAATACCCATCAGTAGCAGCAGTACACCAGAGATAAAGGTTGCAATAAACAGCCCCTCCAATCCAAAACGGGATATTACACCCGAAACAATCACAATTAAAGCCCCCGTAGGACCTGTAATTTGAAATTTACTACCGCCAAAAAGTGCACAGAAAATACCTGCCACAATACACGATACAATACCTTTTTCAGGCGTTACACCCGATGCAATACCAAATGCAATACCAAGAGGGAGTGCTACCACCCCCACAATAATACCAGCAAGGAGGTCTTTGAGAAAAACCTCTTTGTTGTACTCTTTTAACTGTTGCCAAAGGATTGGCTTATACCAGAAATTGTCAAAAATCTTCATTAAAATATAGATTTTAGGATAGTTCTAAGTAGGGTAAAATAATTATTGGTGTATTTTTAATAGTGCTATTGGAGATGAGATTTTTTGCTATTGAATCGAAAATATAGTGGTTCTATATTGAGATTTAATAGTGAAAAATA
>JAWXTR010000097.1:0-10493 GCA_044433365.1 Rikenellaceae bacterium | reverse complement strand
CGATATTTTTCACTATTAAATCTCAATATAGAACCACTATATTTTCGATTCAATAGCAAAAAATCTCATCTCCAATAGCACTATTAAAAATACACCAATAATTATTTTACCCTACTTAGATCAACTGAGCCTTAATTATAGTAATAGAAAAAGCAATATTGCTTGTTGTTACATTAGAATCATTAAAGCACAAAGAGGTATTAAGAATGCAAGTCATCAGCAGTTGGGTTGTTATTTATCATCTCTTCTCCTTGATTTAGAAGTTGACGAGCTCGTATAGCATTTTTCCAAGGAATAGTGCTAAACTCTTGATTACAATTTCTGATTACACCAATAAGTTGATAAATTAAAGTAACATGAACATATACAGTATTGATACTACCTTTGCAACTATTTGGCAATAATTTTATTGTTACATACTCTTCTGACTCAACAGAATCAGATTCATAAGAAACTTCAAGAGCTACTGTGCCGCTCTCAATTTCTTTATCGGAAACAACATTTATTCCTGAGGCATATAGTGCAGCGCCTTGAGCTACTGCTGTCATAGGGTCAATGCTTGTATCCACGTTAGGAGTTATTTGTTCATGCAACATATCTCTAAGAATAGGTGAATATGTAGGACCTCCGACAAGGATCAATGTATCTAATTTATCATTACTAATGTTATTACGTCTCAACAACTCTTTACATATATCAACTGCCTTTTGGAAGATTGGCGACAAAACATCTTTGAAGTCCCCTTATATCTTTCAAATCAAAAATTGAGTAAATATAGTGATTTTTTATGTAAGTAGGGTAAAATAATAGTTAAGAGAGTAGAAATACTCAAATTTTTTTATAATTTTGTCTATTATGAATGAGCAAAAAATATATGAGTGGGGCGATAGTCGCCCGTGGAATAGTTATTCACGCTATTTTAAGGCACTTTTTGGTGAAAGAATCCAAAAAGTGGCAATAAATGCAGGCTTTACATGCCCAAATCGAGATGGTTCAAAATCGAGAGGAGGGTGTACTTTTTGTAATAATGATGCCTTTAATCCATCGTATTGTGATAAAAATAAGAGCGTAGCATGGCAAATAAGCGAGGGAATAGAGTTTCACCGTCGTCGTTATGCTAAGGCAAACCGATTTTTGGCATATTTTCAAGCATATTCAAACACCTATAGCACTCTCGATAAACTAAAAGAGATATATAATCAAGCATTTGAAAATCCTGAGATTATAGGTATTGTTGTGGGTACTCGTCCTGACTGTATTGATGAACAGAAGCTAGATTATTTTGCATCGCTGGCAAAAGATAAATATGTAACTATTGAGTATGGAATAGAGTCGTGTTACAATCAAACTTTAGAGCGTGTAAATAGAGCTGATACTATCGAAAATGCTATAAAAGCGGTTAATCTTACAAAAGAGAGAGGACTAAGCTGCGGTGCACACTTTATTTTAGGACTTCCTACAGAGACAAAAGAGATGATGATAGCTCAAACAGAGCTTATAAACAGTCTGCCACTCGACACAGTTAAATTTCACCAACTTCAAATTTTTCGCAACACCTTAATGGAGCGAGATTTTGAAGAAAATAGAGAAGATTACCACTTTTTTGAGCTTCAAGAGTATCTCGACCTATTTACCGAAATTATCGTAAGACTTCGTCCCTCGTTAATAATCGAAAGATTTGCAGGAGAGGCACCTCCACGCCATGTTGCAGCTTCAGCTAATTGGGGTGGAATTAGAAATGAACACCTAATCAATATTTTTGAACGACAACTTATTGAAAAGGGGTTGTATCAAGGGTGTAAATTTTAGGGAAGAGTTTAGTCGATTTGTAATTTTAGAGAATTTTAAAATCCAGAATTTAGAAGTTACTTTAATTTTCTTAATTTCATTAATTTTATTAATTTAATTAATATGTCAGATAAGTAGTGTAAAACAATTATTGCCATATTCTTAATAGCACTCTTGGAGCGATATTTTTCACTATTAAATCTCAATATAGAACCACTATATTTTCGATTCAATAGCAAAAAATCTCATCTCCAATAGCACTTTTAAAAATACACCAATAATTATTTTACCCTACTTAGTAATAAATTTTTATTATCTTTGTGTTTAATATTGGTCGACTTTTTGGAATTGTGCTGATTTAAAAGAGAATTTGTGATTTTTTTGAAAAATTGAAATATTAGAATTTCCCTTAAAAAAGTCGAATAAGTAACTATATTTTAGAAATATATGAGAATAATTATAGCAGGTGCAGGAGAGGTAGGTAGTCACTTAGCACTTATGTTGAGCAATGAGTTTCACGATATTACAGTAATAGATAGTGAATCAAAAAAATTGGACGAATTAAGTAGTCAATCAGATATTTCTGTGGTTTTGGGTGAGCTTACAAAATTTAAGACTCTAAATGATGCTGATGTTAAGGGTGCAAATCTATTTATTGCAGTTTCGCCCGATGAGAGTAAAAATATTATTGCTGCAACGCTTGCAAAACAGCTTGGAGCCAAAAAAACTATTGCTCGTATCGACAATGACGAATATTTAAACACTGAAAATAAAGAGATTTTTATCTCTATGGGTATCGACTTTTTATTCTATCCTGAAAAGGTTGCAGCAAACGAAATAATTGAGCTACTTAGCAAAACTCGTACTACAGAGTATGTAAATTTTGCTGGTGGAAAGCTCTCTTTGGTTGTATTGCGCCTAGATAGTTCGTCGCCGCTTTGCGACCGCACACTATCAGAAATTACAGAGGGTAACGATTCGTTTAAATATCGCACTGTTGCAATTTCTCGTAATGAAATCACAATTATCCCTCGTAAAGATGATTACTTTAGAGAGGGTGATATGATATACGTTATTACTGCTAGCAACTACATTAACGAAGTGCTTGGGTACTCTGGTAAATCGGGAATAGATATAAATAATATTATGATTATCGGTGGTGGTAAGATTGGGCAGCGTCTTGCAATGGGGCTTCAAGATGAGATAAATGTAAAATTGGTAGATTACAATGCTGATAAGGCTCGAAAACTTGCCGAAATGCTTGACAACACTCTAGTAATCAATGAGGATGGACGTAAAACGGAGGTGCTTGTTGAGGAGCGACTTCACGAGATGGATGCGTTTATCGCTGTTACAGGGCGTTCAGAGACAAATATTCTTGCTGCTATGCTTGCAAAGCGTATGGGTGTGAAAAAGGTGATTGCTGAGATTGAAAATATAAATTATATTTCGCTTGCTGAGAGCATGGGGGTAGATACCATAATCAATAAAAAACTTATTACTGCTAGTAATATTTTCCGTTTTACAATGAACACTGATGTGCAGGCTATAAAGTGTTTAAATGGTTGTGATGCTGAGGTTTTAGAGTTTATAGCTAAACCTGACAGCATTATTACAAAAAGCAAAATACGAGATATAAATTTCCCTAAAAATTCGCTTATAGGTGGAGTTGTAAGAGGTGAAAAGGTCTATATTGGCAAAGGGGAGTTGGAGGTTAAGGCTTACGATAGAGTAGTGGTGTTTGCTCTACCGAGTGCAATACAAAAAATTGGTAAATTTTTCGAATAAAACATTACTCCTATTTAAAAATGATTTAATTATGGCAAAATTCGAAGTTGTAGGTGGCAAACCACTAAGCGGTGAAATAACAGTTCAAGGAGCTAAAAATGAGGCTCTACAAATATTATGTGCGATACTTTTAACCCCAGAAAGGGTGGTTGTAGAGAATATTCCGCAAATTTTAGATGTTTTAAAGCTAATTGAGCTTTTAGGAAAAATGGGCGTGGAGGTTGAAAAACTTGCAGACGATAAATATGCCTTTAAAGCCGAAAATATCAACTTTGATTATCTTGAAAGTGAGCAGTATCAGAAAGATATGTCGAAATTGAGAGGTGCGGTAATGATTATAGGTCCTCTTTTGGCTCGTTTTGGACGAGGTTATATCCCAAAACCTGGAGGTGACAAAATCGGTCGACGTAGATTAGATACTCACTTTATTGGCTTCCAAAAACTAGGAGCTAAGTTCGATTACGACGATGCAAAATATTACTACAGCGTTGAGTGTGAGCAACTGAAGGGTTGTTATATGTTGCTTGACGAGGCATCTGTTACAGGTACAGCCAATGTATTGATGGCTGCGGTGCTTGCTCAGGGCGAGACAACCATCTATAATGCAGCTTGTGAGCCATATCTCCAACAACTCTGCAAAATGCTTGTAAGAATGGGGGCAAAAATCAGTGGTATCGGCTCAAATCTTCTAACAATCGAGGGGGTAAAAGAGCTTCGTGGCACTTCACACCGTATGCTGCCCGATATGATTGAGGTTGGAAGCTTTATCGGTCTTGCTGCTATGACCCGTTCAGAAATAACCATTAAAGATGTCTCTTTCGAGAATTTGGGTATTATTCCTCAGCAGTTTGCAAAGATGGGTATCACTCTGGAGCGTAGGGGTGAGGATATATTTATTCCAAAACATGAACATTACCAAATAGAGAGCTTTATCGATGGTTCGATAATGACAATTGCAGATGCTCCATGGCCGGGGCTTACTCCCGACCTACTATCGGTATTCTTAGTTGTGGCAACACAGGCTAAAGGTACAGTTTTGATACATCAAAAAATGTTTGAAAGTCGACTATTTTTCGTCGATAAGCTAATAGATATGGGTGCTCAGATAATTCTTTGCGATCCACACCGTGCAACAGTAATTGGTCATAACCATGAGGTGCGCCTAAAACCGCAAGTGATGACCTCTCCCGATATTCGTGCAGGTGTAGCACTTTTAATTGCAGCTTTATCTGCTGAGGGTAAGAGTATTATCCAGAATATAGAGCAGATAGATAGAGGTTATCAAGATATTGATGGGCGTCTTAATGCCCTTGGTGCTTCTATTCGCCGAATTGAGTAGTAGAGCGATTATCAATCAACAAATATTTTAAAACTTTAGGGAAGTTCTAATAATTTGGTTTTATTCGATTTTTTATTTTGAGGTTTTAGATTTGGGTTTTGCAAAATGTAATCGTAGCGGTGTCAACGGTACATTTTGTAAAATTCAAAGATGAAGCCTCAAAATGAAAAGCGTTAAAATCCAATTTTTAGAAGTTCCCTTTAGAAATCCTCTTATTTATTTTTACTATTTCCTAACCTAAAATTTTTAGGCGTATTCGCAAAAGGGGTTTTGCGAATACGCCTTTGCACTTTTGTGCAAAAATGGAGGTAATTCGGAGGTTTTTCAGGTGTTTAACTAATTGCAAACTAACTTAATAGAGGTTTTGCGAATGACCCTTTTTATATTGAAAAACTAAATCCAAAACCAACCATAACTCTATCTTTTTCGCTTGGTTTATATATAGAAATATCAGTTTCGATACCAAAGCCAAGTCCAAAAAGTGTGTAGTTTAGTTTTATTTCACCTCCGTAGGTGTAGGGCATAAAGTGGAATACAAAATTTTGGATTGGCATCGTTGCATAAGCATATTCACCAAAAACAGTTGCTGCTATTCGCTTAATATGCAAAAAGTTGCGTATTCCCCAATCGGGATAGGCTATAGGCATGGTATATTTTGCAGTTGCACCATACACATCCTCAGTAGCAAAGCTACTTACGCATCCTCTAGGGTAGATGGTCTTTTGGGTAAAGTTGTAGTTTCCCATTTTTTGATGCTGGAAACTCCCCTCCAACACCACTGAATGATTCTCCAAAATCCCTGGTAGAGCACCTCTACCGTAAATTGAAAATAGTCGACCAAATGAGTCAAAATTTGTAGGATCTACAGCTCCGCTAAGCTGAACAGTATACCCAAGCGGTGATTCAATATCTCGTTCAGATTTATATTTATAATTTTGGAATATTAATCCTGCCGATAGCTTATCAACACCATCAGTTTGAGTTGTTAAGCTCTCTAAAAGAATTGAATTATCGTAGCTATATGCCAAATAAGGCATTATAACTCTACTTCGTCTACCATCCGATAGATTTATAGGCAACTTTGCTGTTGCATCAAAATTATAGTGTCGCTTAACAGGAAATGTTGGATACGACTCATCATCATAATCACCTGCCACATAAATATATTGATAATTTCCACCATAATCAAAATTTAAAGAGAAATGAACTGGCAGAGTATTAAGCTCTAATGATGCTGAGAGCAGCCCAAGACCTGTTGCTGGCACATATCCATATCCTACTGACGAGACGACTCCACCAAGCAGATTTTGCGAAACTACAGTGGCTCCTAATGCCAAATCAAACTCATTTTCATTAATAATTTTGATAGGATTTGTCATTACAGGTAGCCACGAGTGTGGAGCAAAAGAGTGTGCTAGTTTTCGGTAACGTTTTTCGGTAATAGACTCGACATTTTTACTATCGGGAGTAATATTTATGGTATCAATTTTTAAAACATCCCAATCATACCAATCTGGTATCAACTCACTCGATGGAAATTGACCTACATCTACCATATTTTCATCGCTAAGCTCAACTTTTTGAACTGCAAGATTGCGACCCATAAATTGATAGTCGGCAGTAGCTACCACCATTTCACCGTTCTGCTTAAAGGGCTTAGAAATATCGTTTGAACCGATTTTAGAGCTTGTCAACTGATACTCTTTATCGCTCTCTAAATCATAAATATGCGCCTCCTCTTTCCCTGAGGCAGTAGAGGTAAAATATAACTTTCCACTATCGGCTGTAAGATTTGTAATTGCTACGTGCGAAGGTTTTTTAACCTGACCAAAGCTATCATTTTCAATATTGTAGCTTACCAGAGATACTCCATCATTGTTTACAATCGAAAGATATAACTTATCTGTTACACTATCATACGCCATCCCTTGAACCGAACAATCCCACCCATCTAAAGGGGTGTTTGATAGTGGTTTAAAGTCAGAATCTGTAATAATTAAATGTGGATTATCCAGTTTATCAAAATTGATTAATCCAAACCTATCATTATCAACTTTTGTTATAAAATAGCAATTATCCAACTCTGTTTTTGGCTCATTACGCTCTTTTAATCTATATTTTCCTCGTCTATTTTTTACAAGTGTTGCACTCTTTACAACCGATGAAGAGTTGTTATCCCAAAAAAGCGACGGTTTGTACTCACTCCAATATACTCTATCTCCATCGATTATTGAGCGGCTATTGATATAGGCTGAGTTTTGAACTATGGAGCTTTTACCACTATTTACATTAGTCATAACAAACGAATAGGTTGTGGCTTTGCTATAATATTGCGAAAAAATCAGCGAATCAGCATAAGGTATCGGATTAGAGTATTTTTGATAATAGTTTTTACTCGCTACAATCGGTTTTGTGCTGCTCTCGACTTCAAAACTCTCCTCCCAAAAAGGTTTTAACTCCTCTAAAGTTTTATTTATAATAATCTCACTATTAGCGTTATACTCCTTTGCTAATGCTCTATTTTTAAATATCGCTATAATAGGATTTTTTGCACAGTAAGAGAGCATTGTATCCCAAATTTGAGGTGAGTAGAAAGTTTGCCCAGCCCAAACCGAAAAATAACCTAATTCGTAAATAGATGGAAAATTATATCGGTAGGAACCTGCACGCCAAAAATCGTAATTCCACAATCCATCCGCCTCAGCCACCATAGCTCTGACGGGCGATGAGAAAAGCGGCTGTTTGCCTCGTCCCCACTGAGCAAATTGAGTTTCAGCAACTACAGCATCACCCTCATAAAACCAAGTCGGCACAAGCGCAGCGGCCAAACCAACAGCATGCTCGCCAATAACATAGCCTAAACCCCTTACAAAACCTCTATTGAGATTACTCAGCTGCACAACATGGCGATATTCATGAACTGTAAGCTGCTTGAGCCATGGAAGAGAGTAACCATCTGTTGAGGGAGTTGTGTAGAGTTCCATACGTTTTGGAGTCCAAGTCACCAACCCATTAGATTTTGCCTTATCGGGATATAAAATAATAGGAAGATAATCTATTTTTGGATTTAGACCAGTGGCGATATAGTTACGCATAGTATCTAAATAGCCTTCAACAATTCGAGCTTTAGGGGCAAAAAAATCGGGATAAATTATTCGTTTATCATCGCTTTTCAACTGATTCCAACGAGTTGAAACCGAATTATTTCCGGTAGTATAGTACTGGGCATACAAAATATTAGACACCCCCAAAACTGCAATAAATAAAAGCAATAATTTTCGCATAATCTCTCCCTCTCTTCTCTTTTTTATCCAATAACACGAGCTTTATAACCCGCAGCAATTAAAATATCACACACTTTTTGTCGGAAATCACCTTGTATGATAATTTCGCCATCTTTTACAGCTCCGCCAACGCCACATTTTCCTTTTAGCATCTTTCCTAAAACCTTTAAATCATCTTCTGTGCCTTTAAAATCGGCTACAATAGTCACTTTTTTACCTCCACGATTGCGCTTATCTAACGCAATGCGTAGTTTTTGCTTTTCGTTAGGAAGAGTTTGCTCCTCCTGTTTTTTGCCATTATTGTAATCAAAATCGGGATTTGTAGAGAAAACTACCCCTAATCTGCTTTTCCAATCGTTATCACTCATATTTTTATTTTAATTTTTCGTTCTCTTTATGTCGACTGCTATCACGCATATTTTTCTTCTGATAGTTATCTATCAATGCCTTTTCAAGATTCACACCACACTGATTTGCAAGAGCTGTTAAAACCCAAAAAACATCGGCAAGCTCATCTTCTAAATTCAACACTTCACCCTTTTTTGTCGACTGCTCACCATATTTTCGAGCTATTACACGTGCCAACTCTCCCACCTCTTCGGTTAAGATAATCATATTAGTGGTAGGTTCAAAATATCGCACACCCTCATTTGTTATCCATGTGTCGACAATCTCTTGATAATCTGAAATATTCATCTTTTATAATTTTTTTAAAAGTGAGTTCTTCTAAATGGAACTTCTAAATTCTATTTTTAGAGTCAATAATAATGGTTACTGGTCCATCATTAATAAGCTCACACTTCATATCCGCACCAAAAACCCCAGAGGCTACATCACGTGATATTGCCGTCGAAATCTCTTTTTTAAACTCCTCATAGAGCGGAATTGCAATCTCAGGACGTGCTGCACCGATATATGATGGACGGTTGCCCTTGCGAGTAGATGCCATAAGTGTAAATTGGCTTACAACCAAAATTTCACCCTCTATATCCTTAATAGAAAGGTTCATTACGCCATTTTCATCGTCAAAAATACGCATATTTACAACCTTTCCAACCAACCAATCAATATCTTCTTTCGTATCGTCGGGTTGCACGCCCAAAAGCAACATTACCCCTTTGCCTACTGCTCCAACAATCTCTCTATCTACTCTAACCTCAGCCTTTGAGACTCTTTGCAAAACTATTTTCATGCTTTCACTTATCTTTGCTCTTTTATTTTTCATGCGAATAAAGGTTTGAAATTATTGAGCTATTTTGAGCCATTTTTGCTATCCGAATTACAAAAAAATAACTTTTTTTAATGCTTTTTTAAAAAAAGCACGCCCTTTGGGCTGGCAAAAATCGTTCGTTTTCACTCACAGCTTCGCTCCGCTCGCAAAAAGCGGAAGAAGGTTTTTCATGCCCTTTATTGGTGTTTTTCAAAAATATCTAAAATAGTCGCACCTTTTGTTAAATCTAAGTGATACCAATTTAGTCCTACCTCTGTTGCACCAGAGAAATTAATCATATTATCATCTATAAATAGCGATTTTTCAGCCTCAATACCAGCATCTTCCAACACTTTTTGGTATATTATAGCATCTGGTTTGCGACATCCCAACTCGTCGGAGTAGTAACACTTTTTAAAATAGCTCTCAAATGGCTCACCAAACTCTTTTTCAAACTTTTCACACCAAAAAACTCTATGAGGATGGTTGGTATTGCTTAGCAGATATACATTGTAGTGCTTATTAAGCTCTTTTATCAGTTCAAAACGCTCCTTAGTAAATTCTAGTAGAATTTCGTTCCAAGCCGACCACATTTTTTCATCACTAACCTCACGAGCTTTAGGGTAAATTTTTCGTATTTCCTCCAAAAATTGGTCGTCACTAATGGCTCCAACCTCTAAATCTAAGAAAAAAGATTTAGTTTCAGGGTGAATATCAGCTTGACGAATATTATCAACTCCCAACCTATTAAAAGCCTTAACAGCCAACGAAATATCAATATCTAAAATTACACCACCAAAGTCAAAAATTATATTTTCTATCGGTTTTTCTTGCAAAATAGTAAGTTTCATAACACTTTTTTTAAAAATATATTTGCAAACTTACACAAAAAGTATTATCTTTGCAAACGAAAACGAGAAAATCGTCGGGCCTATAGCTCAGTTGGTTAGTAGCACCTGACTCATAATCAGGGGGTCACAGGTTCAAGCCCTGTTGGGCCCACATAGTGGGAATCAAGCAGTTAGAAGATAATTCTAACTGCTTTTTTATTAAGGTACGTAGCACCTGACTCACTATAATACAT
>JAWXTR010000096.1:0-11494 GCA_044433365.1 Rikenellaceae bacterium | reverse complement strand
GGAGCGATATTTTTCACTATTAAATCTCAATATAGAACCACTATATTTTCGATTCAATAGCAAAAAATCTCATCTCCAATAGCACTTTTAAAAATACACCAATAATTATTTTACTCTACTTAAGGCTTTAGATTTGGAGATATTCGCAAAATTTTGTAGTTTTGTAAATATCTCCAATTTTTATTTAAGGGAATTGTTAAATTCTTAAAATTATGAATTTAGGACTCCCAAAATTTATCCCTACAAACTATGAGAAAAAATTTTACCAAACTATTCCCTTTTGCTGCTGCTTCTGTAGCACTTGCATCGTGTCAAACTCAAACTGAGAGCACACCTAATGAGCGTCCGAATATACTTTTTGTATTTGTCGATGATTTAGGTTTTGCTGATGTTGGTTTTAATGGTTCTACTTACTACGAAACTCCAACTATCGACTCGGTAGCTGCGCAAAGTTTGATTTTTCAAAATTCTTACACCTATCCTACAAGTTCGCCATCACGTACTGCTCTTTTTACTGGTCAACAGTCGTTCCGTACAGGTGTCTACAATGTTCCAGCTCTTGAAAAGGGTAGTGCTAACGAAAGTATCTTCTCTCGTTGGACTGTATCAACTGATTATCCTTTCTATAGTGAGCAGTTAGCCAAGGCTGGTTATGAGTCTATACATCTTGGTAAGTGGCACGTTGTGGGTCCATATCCAGATTTAGAAAATAGCTTAGAATTTCCTCTTACCGAACCTCTAAAACAGCCTGCTGCTGGCGACTATAGCTGGGTTGCACGCCATAAAGAGGGTGATATTAAGATGAAATATTATCCAGAGGGTCGTGGATTTTTGAAAAATGTAGGTGGTTCGTTTAAAGGTGACCCTGCCTATGAAGAGGGTGGTTATAAGAGCTATACTGGCGGATATCGTGCTCCTCTTTCAAATCCATTTATTGAGAAAAAAGATTCGGATGAGTGGTTGACCGACAGATTGACTGATGATGCTATCGAATTTATGCAAGAGCATAAAGATGGGCCATTCTTCGTAAATCTTCACTACTATACTGTTCATCGTCCTGTTGTAAGTCGTAGCGACGAGCTTCTTGAAAAGTATATGAACAAAGAGGGTGATGAAAAATTGGGTCAAGGAGTTGGTGAGGGCAAGCGCAAAGAGGATATTGCTGCTTATGCAACTATGGTTGAGTCGCTTGACGATAATTTTGGCAAGCTAGTTAATTTCCTTAAAGATAATGGACTTGACAAAAATACAATTATTGTATTCTCTTCTGATAATGGTTATAATGTGGGTGGTAACAACCTGCTTCGCTCTAAAAAACGCTCTATTTATGAGGGTGGTGTGCGTGTTCCTACCTTTGTTCACTGGCCTGAGCATGTAAACGCTCGTAGAACAGATGTACCTATTCATATTCTTGACTATTTCCCTACTTTCTTGGATATGGCTGGTATCAATAATTATAATGGAATTTTAGATGGTAAATCTCTTACTCCTCTATTTATGGGCGATACACCAGAACTTAAAGAGCGTCCTATTTTCTGGCAGCTAAATAGCGTTGGTTTAGATGGTACTTGTACTGCTATGCGCCAAGGTAAATATAAGTTGATTCAATTCTTAGCAACTGGCAATGTAGAGCTTTACGACCTAGAGGCTGATCCAAAGGAGACGACAAATATTGCAACTGACAGAGCAGATGTAGCTGAAAAAATGCTTTCTGAGATGAAACAGTGGAGAGCTACTAATAATGTTCCGCTTCCTCCTAATGCTATTGTTGATAATAAATAATTTTAGGGGAGTTCTAATAATTGGTTTTATTTGATTTTTCTTTTTGAAGTTTTAGATTTGGATTTTGCAAAATGTGAGCGTAGTGGTGCCTACGTAAGCATTTTGTAAAATCCAAAGATGAAACTTCAAAATGGAAAAGCAGATGAAATCCAATTTTTAGAAGTTCCCTTTATCTCGTAAAAAAGGTCAGTAGAAATTTCAGAATTTCTACTGATTTTTTTTATTTTTGCTTTTGCAAAAATTGATAAAAATTCGGCTTAAACGAGAGGTTTTGCCATGTAGCGAAATAAATCTAAAATTTCGTTTTATGGTAATTCCATCTATATCTACAATTTTTAATTTTTGTAGTTTTAGTGCTTCGTAAGCAGCTGCTATGGATATAAATGCCATACAATTTGAGTTCAATAGATAGCGAATAATTCCCTCACTACTTCCTAGCTGAATACGAATATCTAAATTTTTTCGCACAATTCCATGTTGTAATAGTACTTTATCAATGACCGATAGTGTGCCCGAACCCTCCTCTCTAACAATCAAGGGAATTTTGTAGAGATTATCGATTTTTACCTCATTTAAATTATTATCAATGGCTGTCACCGCCACAATTTCATCTTCTAAAAAGTGTTCGTAATGAAAAGAGTGGTTTGTGTGGCTTCCCTCTACAAGAGCAAAATCTACACTCTCATTTTTTACCTTTTCCGATATTTCTTCGCTATTCCCACTGACCATTTTTATCTTAATTTGAGGGTAACGACGTTGAAAATTTGCTAAAATTTCGGGTAAAACATATTGTGCAATTGTGCTACTCGCTCCAATATTTAGCTCTCCAGCTGACTCCTCAGTTTGAGTGTCAATAAAATTGTTTAAACTATCATAAGAGTCAATAATTTTTTTGACCTGTTGCAAAAAATCTTTACCAAAAGCGGTAAGTGAAATTTTATTCCCGTCACGAAAAAACAGAGCCTTTTCGGTCGATTTTTCAAGCTCTTTAATATGCTTTGTAACAGCAGGTTGTGAGATATTCAATATCGAAGCACTCTTTGTAAAGCTAAGCGTATGTGCTACTGTCACATATACCTTTAAACGAAAATCTTCTATCATACTGATAAGCTTTAAAAAAACGTGACGAGCAAAACTTAGATGTTCTACTCGCCACTGCTATTATTTATAGTTTGGGTAGTTCTAAATTCTGAATTTTGAGAGATTTTAGAAGTTCCCTTTACAACTTATAAACTTTTATACTGTGCAATTTGCTCTTTTAGGGATGCAATTTTAGATTTTGCATCACTCTCTTTTGCACGCTCTGTAGCTACAACTTTTTCTGGAGCAGAATTTACAAAACGCTCATTTGAAAGCTTTTTCTCAACCGATTTTAAGAAGCCTTCAAGGTAAGTAAGCTCACCCTCTAGCTTTTTAATCTCCTCTTCAACATCTACTGCCTCGCCTAGTGGTACAAAATATTGAGAAGTTTTTACTAAGAATGAAGCCGATGCTCCCTCTGGTTTTTCCTCTACAATCTCAACCTTTGAAAGCTGTGCCATTTTCATTAAAACAGCTGTAAAGCTTGCAGGATACGACTCATTACCAACAATATAAAGTTCTAATTGCTCACGGTTAGGGAGATTTTTCTCTTTACGTATATTACGAACCGACGAAACTATCTCTTTTATAAGCTCAACATCAGAAACTACATTTTCGTTGAAAGAGGTTGCAGTTGGAAGAAGTGAAACCATAATACTTTCACCCTCTTTACGCTCAGCAATAAAGTGCCATAACTCTTCGGTGATAAATGGCATAAATGGGTGGATAATATGAAGAAGTTTTTCGAAAATTTCGATTGTCGAAGCCAAACTTTTAGCATCAATAGGCTCACCATAAGCAGGTTTAATCATCTCTAAATACCACGATGAGAACTCATCCCAGAATAATTTGTAGATTTGAGTTAACGCCTCAGAGATGCGATAAGAGGCAAAGTTTTCTTCTATTTCGATAATATTCTTGTCTAAAATATTGTTAAACCACTCGATAGCTTGCGCTGAAGATTCTGGTTGCTCAATATCCGCAACTTCCCAACCTTTAATTAGGCGGAATGAGTTCCAAATTTTGTTGCCAAAATTACGCCCTTGCTCAATAAGAGATTCGTCAAACATAAGGTCGTTACCAGCACCCGAACACATCATCATCGCCATACGAACGCTATCTGCACCATATTTAGCAATTAAATCAAGTGGATCTGGTGAGTTACCAAGCGATTTACTCATTTTACGACGAAGTTTGTCACGAACTATACCTGTTAAGTATACATTTTTAAACGGTTTTTCACCTCTATACTCATAACCTGCAATAATCATACGTGCCACCCAGAAAAATAGAATCTCAGGAGCTGTAACTAAATCGTTTGTAGGGTAGTAGTATTGGATTTGCTCATTTTCAGGATTACGGATACCATCAAATACAGATATTGGCCATAACCATGAAGAGAACCAAGTGTCGAGTACGTCGTCATCTTGACGAAGGTCTGAAATAGTAAGAGCAGCGTTGCCACTTTTCTCTTTTGCCTTTTCAAGAGCCTCCTCTGGAGTTTCAGCCACAACATACCCCCCCTCTGGAAGATAGTAAGCAGGAATACGTTGTCCCCACCAAAGCTGACGAGATACACACCAATCCTTTACATTCTCCATCCAGTGGCGATATGTATTTTTGAATTTTGCTGGTACTAAAGCAACTTCGTCATTCATAACTGCTTCCAAAGCAGGCTTAGAGATGTTTTCCATTTTTAGGAACCACTGCATCGAAAGTTTAGGCTCGATAACGGCGTTGGTTCTCTCTGAAAGACCAACTTTGTTTTGATAATCTTCAACTTTTTCAAGAAGGTTAGCTGCCTCTAAATCTTTTGCAATAACATCACGGCAAACCGCTCTATCCATGCCGACATACAACCCAACTTTATCGTTAATTGTACCATTATCGTTGAAAATATCGATAGTTTCGAGATTGTATTTTTCGCCTAACATATAGTCGTTTACGTCGTGTGCAGGAGTAACTTTTAGAGCACCTGTACCAAACTCAATATCAACGTATTCATCGAAAATTACTGGAATTGTGCGACCAACGATAGGTACAACTACATTTTTTCCTTTAAGTGCTGTGTAACGCTCATCGTTAGGATTTACACATAGAGCAGAGTCGCCAAGAATTGTCTCTGGACGTGTAGTTGCTACAATTACATACTCCTGTGAGCCTTCAATCATATAACGTAGGTAATATAGCTTGCTATTTACCTCTTTGTGGATAACCTCTTCGTCAGAGAGTGCTGTTAGAGCCTCTGGATCCCAGTTTACCATACGAACACCACGGTAAATAAGACCTTTTTCGTATAAGTCGACAAAAACCTTAATTACACTCTCACTCATGTGGTCGTCCATAGTAAAGCTAGTACGTTTCCAGTCGCATGAAGCACCCAATTTTTTAAGCTGCTCGAGGATTATACCACCATGTTTCTCTTTCCACTCCCAAGCGTGTTTTAAAAACTCGTCACGAGTTAAATCCGCCTTTTCAATACCCTCAGCTTTAAGCTTTTGAACCACTTTAGCCTCAGTTGCAATAGATGCGTGGTCGGTACCAGGAACCCAACAAGCATTAAAACCTTTCATGCGAGCACGTCTTACAAGCACATCTTGAATAGTGTTGTTAAGCATGTGCCCCATGTGTAATACGCCTGTAACGTTTGGTGGTGGGATTACTACAGTGTAAGGTGTGCGCTCATCAGGTATAGAGCTAAAATAGTCATTTTTAAGCCAATATTCATACCACTTATCTTCGCAAAAAGAAGGGTCGTATTTTGCTGGAATTTCCATATCAAATATTATTTATCTGTTTAGGGAACTTCTAAAATCTGACTTTCGGAGCTTTTCCGTTTTAAGGCTTCACCTTTGGATTTCTCAAATAAGGACGGTAGGAGCCACTACAGCCCTTATTCGAAAAATCCAAATCTAAAGCCTTAAAACAAAAAATCTCTCAAAATCCAGAATTTAGAACTCCCCTTTATTTATTTATCTTGTTTTTCTAACATACGAAGTGCAAAGGTACAAAAAAAAGGTAATAAATACTATAGCATACTTCTAAAAAGTTGAAATATTCGATTTTTTGGCTTTAAAGAGTAAAAATAAGAAGAAATATTGCAAAAAAAGAGATTTATCGTCCTTTTGCTATTGCAATTTAATATATTTTTGATTACCTTTGTAGTTAGCTGCAATTGTTTTAAAATCTGCAATTTTGTCAAATTTTTTATTATTTTTAACAAAAATGGCTTTAAAATATAATATATTGCAATAAAAAAATTATGATTATTACGAAAAAGTAAGGAGAATTATAAAATATGAATATTAAAAAGTATCGTTTTATAGAGGAGTTGACTAAAATGGGAGAACTTGGTGATGTTAAGCATGAGGTTTTGCGTATAGATAGTCATGACGAGGGATTGCTTAATGAGCCATCACCTGTAAATCTTCCTGTTTTGGCGTTAAGGGGACTTTTGGTATTTCCAGGCTCTGTAACACCCGTTACAATAGGTAGAGATAAATCTAAACAGATAATTAGAGAGAATGAAAAGAGTGGAAACTATATTGCAACAGTTCTTCAAACTAATAATGATGTAGATTATCCTGAAAGTGAAGATTTATATAAAATCGGAACATCTGCAAAAATTATTAAGGTAATTGAGATGCCCGATGATTCACTAACAGTGATTTTACAGGGTGTAAACAAGCTTGAAATATTGGAATATACTCAAACTGAGCCATATTTTAGAGCAAATGTACAGGCTCTTCGTGATGATGAACCATCAAAAAAGGAGAGTGAAAAATTTGATGCTCTTTTAGCTGCTTGTAAAGAGTCAGCAATAGATGTTGTAACTCTATCGCCAACAATTCCGAATGAGGCTGTTTTAGCAATCAAAAATATTGATAATTCTCGAGGTATTATCAATTTTATTTGTGCCAATATGGAATTTTCGGATTATGCTCGTCAGCAGCTTCTCGAAGCTCCAAGTTTATACTCTCGTGCTAAGTTGCTTTTAGAATTTTTAACCAAAGAACAACAACTTCTTCGCCTTAAAGAGGAGATTCAGCAAAAGGTTAAAAGTGAGATAGATAATCAACAAAAAGAGTACTATCTACAGCAGCAACTTCGCACAATTCAAGAGGAGTTGGGCACAGATTCTAGTGAAAAAGAGATTGAGGATTTGCTAGAGCGTTCGCTAAGTATGAAGTGGAGCGAAGAGGTAGAGAAACTATTTAGAAAAGAGCTTGCAAAAGTGGAGCGAATGAACCCTGCTGTGGCAGAATATTCGGTTCAGATTAACTACCTAAATTTACTGCTCGATTTGCCGTGGCAAAAGTATACAAAGGATAATTCTGATTTAAATAGAGCGCAAAAATATCTTGACGAGGATCACTACGGACTAAAAGAGGTAAAAGAGCGTATAATTCAACATCTTGCAGTTTTAAAATTAAAAGGTGATTTAAAATCTCCAATTATCTGCCTTTATGGCCCTCCTGGGGTTGGTAAAACATCGCTAGGAAAATCGGTAGCACGTGCCCTAAAACGCAAATTTGGACGTATTGCACTTGGTGGTGTACATGATGAATCTGAAATTAGAGGTCATCGTCGTACCTATATTGGTGCTATGCCTGGGCGTATTATCCAAACCATTAAAAAGTGTGGTGCTTCAAATCCTGTGATTATTCTCGATGAAATAGATAAAGTGGGAGTTGGAACACATGGCGACCCAGCTTCAGCACTGTTGGAGGTGTTGGATCCAGAGCAAAACGGAACTTTCTATGACAACTATTTAGATACAGAATATGACCTATCTAAGGTGTTGTTTATAGCCACTGCAAATAATATATCTAGGATTCATCCTGCTCTTCGAGATCGTATGGAGATGATAGATATTGCTGGCTATCTACCTCAAGAGAAAGTTCAGATTGCAAAACGACACCTGCTTTCCAAAGAGATTGAAGCTCACGGGCTTACAGCACGACAAATGAAGCTATCAGAGGAGACTATAGATGCAATAATTTCGCAATACACACGTGAAGCAGGGGTTCGTAAGCTCGACAAAATGATTGCAAAGCTGGCTCGCTATCGTGCTACTGAAATTGGCATGGAGAAGAAATTTAAAGCTGAAATTAAACCAGAGGCGTTAAAAGAGATTTTAGGAGCACCTCGCTATAGCTACGACCAATACGAGGGTAATGAGTTTGCAGGAGTTGTTACAGGTCTAGCTTGGACTGAGGTTGGTGGAGATATACTATTTATTGAGTCAAGCATGAACAAAGGCAAAGGTGGGCTTATTATTACAGGTAACTTAGGCGATGTAATGAAAGAATCGGCATCTATTGCACTTGGTTGGGTAAGAGCACACTGCGAGGAGTATAGAATTGATAGTGAACTATTTGAAAAAAATGACTTACGCATTCATGTGCCAGAGGGTGCAATTCCAAAAGATGGTCCATCGGCAGGTATAACTATGGTAACTTCGCTTATGTCGCTAATTACAGGGCGTAAAGTGCGTGAAAGAGTGGCTATGACAGGCGAAACAACTCTTAGAGGAAAGGTGCTTCCAGTGGGAGGATTAAAAGAGAAATTATTGGCTGCAAAACGTGCTGGAATTAAAGATGTTGTAGTAAGCAATCAAAATCAAAAAGATATTGAGGAGATTGACCAAAATTATCTTGAAGGTTTGAATATACACTACGTTACTACACTAACTGAGCTTCTTGAATTTGTATTGCTCCCTATTGATAAATAGAGGTTGATTGATAAATATTGAGTTCAAACAATTAAAAAGATTGGGGGAGGAGTTCTAAAATCTGGATTTTGAGAGATTTTAGAACTCCCTTGAACTCTTTTTTAGATGTTTCATTTTAAAACCAAAACTAAACTAAATAATTATATGAAAAAATTTAAATTTACTGCGTTGCTATTTTTTGCAACCACTTTAACCCTATTTACATCTTGTATAAAAGAGACCGAAACAGAAGATTATCTACAAGCATTTGGAACTATCGAAACTGTTAGTGGCAGTACTAGTATGGTTTTTCAAGACGATATGGGTAAAACAATTTACGTTACCGAGTCGTCGGTAACTATCGATCAAGAGTATGAGGGAATGAGAGGATGTTTGAGTTATGTACCAATCGAGGATACAACTGTAAGTAGTGATGATGTGCTTAACGCAAAACTTATTTTTCTTGAAATTGTAGAGACGAAAGAGGCAGAGGGGTATTATGGTCAGAGCGATGAAGAGCTATTTACTGAGTATGGTTCACCCAAAATTACTGTTACAGCTGCTTGGCTAGGCGGAACATATCTAAATATTTTATACTATTTAGGTTACGATAGCTTAACAAGCAAAAGAACAATATCTCTACTGATTGATGAGAGTAGGATAGGCTCTATGACAGCTTATGGTCAACTGTATTATAAGGCTGATGGTGTAAATACAGACTATTTCTTTTCTAATTATGGAGTTGGGCTTGTCTCTTTCGACCTAAAGAAATTTGTCAGTGTATCGTCGTTAGCTGCATTTAATATCGAATTTTGTGATGCTAAGACAGGCGAGCAGGACGATTATTCTGCAAAATATGCTGGTATAGAGGTTAATCCTGTAAGTAGTACAATGAGTTATTAAAGAGAACTTCTAAAATTTATAGAAAAAATCTATAAAATAAAATTCCCCAACTAATCCGAATGAAATTAGTTGGGGAATTTGTATTTAGGGTGATTCGCAAAAAGGGGTTTTGCGATTTGTCTTTAGTAATCCGAACTTGTGTCGACTCAGTAGAGACGTAGCCCTGCTACGTCTGTAACAACCACACGTTTTGTTTTAGGGGAGTTCTAATAATTGGTTTTATTCGATTTTTTATTTTGAGGTTTTAGATTTGGATTTTGCAAAATGTGGGCGTAGCGGTGTCTACGGTGCATTTTACAAAATTCAAAGGTGAAGCCTCAAAATAAAAAAGCGATAAAATCCAATTTTTAGAAGTTCCCTTTAGATAGATCTCTTTTAAAAACAATGATTGTTATTTTACAGACGTAGCAGGGCTACGTCTCTACTGTGTTCGGACATGTTCGATATTCGAGAATTTTGCGGATGCCCCTATTTAGTAACTTCAAAACCTATTAGTATTGTCCGATAATAATTTCTAAATTCATGGTAATGCACATATATACTGCTTCCACGAAAGTTTAGCGAACACTAATAAAAAACTATCTTTTACCGCCCTTATTAGCCATTCTTTTTTTGTAGGCTGAACGCATCTTTGCAGCACCAGATATTGTTTGCCCCTTTGGTTTATTACGTTTTTTTGTGCGTAGAATAATGTCGCCATCTTCTGCTTTTCTACCCTTAAAGGTCATTGAAAATTCACCTAAATATTGCTCTTTTTCGCTCATTTATATCTTTTTAATTATTAAAACTGCTACAAAGATACAAAAAAAAGTGGTTTAAGTCGAATTTAGAACTCTCCTAAATAGCATAATGTATGACAACGTAAACTATTTCTTTCTATAAATATGGATAGGAGGCATATTTTTCGACCTTGATTTTTCGGAAATTGTGTAATATGCACTTCCATCGCTATTCCAACAGACAGCTTCGCCTTGAGGTTCGGCTGCAAATGGAACAATTTCACCTTTGCGTGAAAGCATCTCATTTAATGACTCATCTTTAGATTTTCGTTGCCAATAATAGATATTTCTATAATTTTTAACAAGTAGCTGCATTCCATCCTCCGAAAAATCACCTCCCGTTGCAAACGAAAAATTTAGGGTGTTGTCGATTGCTTTTACCAATTCAATTTCGTCATCTTTAGTAGCTTTAAAAGCAAATTCATACACAAACATTGAATCTTCACGTTTGCTTACAATCACCAAATTATTTGTAATAGGATCAAAGATAAGTGTCTCGGTGTCACGATTTCCATTCTCTAAATTGAGCGACATTGTTTCAAATTCCGAAATCTCAATTTTTGCATCTAGAGCAGATAAATCAATATTTTGAGGCTCTTTAAAACGATAAATCTTTTTTGAAAGATATACTGAATTGTTATCACCAATTTCACCTACATATATATAACCACCTCCCGTAGCTATTGCCTCCCAGTCACGGTTTTCGATGCCATTTAGAACTACTGTAGCTATCAATTCCCCTGAAAGGTTAATTAAATACACATTTGGATTATCGCCGCTGTCGTTATTAACCCAAAGACAATCTTTATATAGTGAACTATTGTCTATTCCTGAAATTTCGTCAAGTATTTCGGGTTGTATTGTTGACAAAACTTCTGCTGTAGCAAATATAGAATTTGCAAACTGATCTACATTATTATTTTCTCTCCTTTGATTGCTGTTTGTGCCACAACATGATGCAAAAATTGATGCTGATAGTGCTGATAAAAATAGTACTGATAATGGTTTGTTGGTTTTCATAGTTTTGAATAATTGTTGACATCTCTCTTAATTATGGGCAAAAGTAATCATTTAGTTCGGAAGAAAATAATTTTTCACTTTAAAAAATTATTAATGTGGAGTTCTAAGTAGGGTAAAATAATTATTGGTGTATTTTTAATAGTGCTATTGGAGATGAGATTTTTTGCTATTGAATCGAAAATATAGTGGTTCTATATTGAGATTTAATAGTGAAAAA
>JAWXTR010000095.1:0-11697 GCA_044433365.1 Rikenellaceae bacterium | reverse complement strand
GGAGGATTTATATTTACATATAAAAACGTACCTGAAACAAAAAACAAATCGCTCGAAGAGATTGAAGAAGAACTTATTAAAGGGGAGTTCTAATACCTTTGCAAAAATAATATTAATGAGCAGCAACGACCAATCGGAAATTTGCGCTTTTAAGGCGAATCCGCAAAACCCCTTTTGCGGATTCGCCTTTCTAAAAAAGTGTAAAATATAGTTTTTTAGTTACCTCCATTTTTGCACTTTTGTGCAAAAATGGAGGTAACTTAGAGTTTTTTTTAAACGCATAACTATTCGTAAATTAACTTGATAGTAGTTTTGGGAATGATCATAAAAATAGAGAAACAACCCTTGCCACAAGCTCTGTGACAAGGGTTGTTTGCGTAAAATGGCTGCTTTTGTATCACCCATTTTATTAGTATTATTTGCTCTGGACTATTGCTGAGCAGTACCACCAGCAGAAGTTGGCCAGTAAGGATTTTGGTAGATTGGCGATGTTGAAAGGTCGCCATCAGTAGCTGTTAAAGTCATATCTCTAATTTCAAGCGGAACTAGATAGTGAGCCATTTTCCAAATCATACCTGTAAAACCATTAACAGTAGATTTTACACGATAAGGATAAATGTAGTTACCATCTTCTGGATAAATATCTGTAAGATCACCTTGAGATGAAATTACTGCGCTGGAACTTGGATATTCAATAAGCATAGTTCTGTCGGTAATATTATTTGAATAGTCGCCACCAGTTTCAGGATATAGCTCCCAGTTGCCCTCATTCCAAAGACCAAAGCCTTGTGGGTGGTAAGGAGTTGTAACCATTTGATCCATTGCTCTCCAACGACGTAAGTCATCACCACGCATATTCTCAGCAATTAACTCCGAACGACGCTCTTTACGGATAGCAAATTGAGTTTTGTCTGTTAGAAGTTGACCACCCGAGTAAGCAGCCCAGTCATATTTAGCCTCTTTCGAAATATCGATAGCATCGATAGTGGTTTGGATAGTACCAGCATCAATACCAGCACGTGTTCTTAGAGCCTCCCAATAGGTTGTTGCATTACCACCTAGAGAACCATAACGCATATAGTAAGCCTCAATATAGTTAAGGTAAGCCTCAGAGGCACGGAATATAACACAACCATTATAAGACACTCCATTACCTGCATTGTGTGCTCCATCAGGATTAAGACCTTTACGAGTTAAATAACCTGTAATACAGCGATTGGGATCGGCATGTGCTACCATTGGAGAAGGTGCCTCGTCGTTCATCCCTTTTGTTGTAATATCTCTATTTATCCAAATATTTACCTGACCTGGATTTTTAAGAAATAGACTGATACGTAGGTCACGAAGCGATTCACTAGAATCCATTCCCTCTTTACCATTTTTACCAAGACGTGCAACAAATATGTCGTCGTCGTTAGTAAAGTCGTCACTTGCATACCAAGGTAGACCTTTACGGTCAAGATACTGCATTACTAGACCTCTAGTAAAACCAGATGATGAACCTGTTCCTGAGACAAAATAGTTTAGTGAGTGACCTGTTTTCCATGAAGTAACACCATCGAAAGCTCTCCAAAACAATACCTCCTCATAACTACTCATATCTACATCGCCAAACATATTAAAATATGGATTATTATCATTGCCCTCTTGTGGAGTTACGCCAGTATTTAGAGTAAGTGCCACATTAGAGGCAACAACATCAGCAGCCGATATAGCTTCATCTAAAAAATATTGAATCTCAGCATCAATCGAACCAGCCTCATACTGGAACCCACTATTGTAGTCTTTATCAGCACCTGGCCAACCTGTTCCTCCTGGAACAAAAGCTGTGCTTTTAAAGTTCTCTAACCAACTTGCTTCGAATAAAGCTACACGAGATTTTAGAAGGTATGCTACATTTTTAGATAGGAAATTACCTGCTCCATCAGGTGGAGTATCTTGCATTAGCTCGGCAGCTTTGTCAAGATCTTCAATTATAAAACGTGCAACTTCGTTACGTGGGCTACGTTGAGAGTTTGTTGATAAAACCTCATAATCATCGGCTAAAACAGTTTTGATAATTGGGAAGTCACCTATATCTCTCCATTTTAGGTAGTAGAAATATGCTCTTAACCAATACGCCTCACCAATACAGTGTTCAACCAAACTTTCAGTACCTGAAATTTCACCAGCCTCATATTTTGGAAGTGCATACTCCAAAAAGTAGTTTATTTCATAGATTGCTTCAAAATTCCAGAAACTTGTACTTTGAGTATTAACCTGCCAAAGACCATTTACAAATCTAGAGTTAATAACCTCATTTATAATATCGTCCGAGCCATAATAGTTCTCTGTAGCACCATTATCTTTACCTCCATACATACCTAAATTACTGAAAGTACGATGATTTTCGATATTTTCATAAAGAGGCGTTAGGTAAGCTCTTAGCTGAGCATCACTACTGAAATAGGCCTCAGGTGTAAGACTTGATACTGGCTCACGATCTAAGAAATCATTACCACAAGAGGTAAATATTCCCAACATTCCAGATATAAGAGCCACTGAAATATATTTAAAATTTATTTTCATATTTTTTTATTTTTATCTATTTTCAACTCCTGCAATTTTTGAATCAAAACAAGAGTATTTATACTTCTAATTTCCCTTTATACAAACCTGCTCTTCTTAGAAACTTACGTTAATACCAAAAGATACAGTCGTTTGTAGTGGGTAGTTACAACCATAATTAGAACCTGGAATCAAAGTTTCTGGATCAAGATGATCTGGAAGTGATGTGCCCGTCCATAGATTTTCTGCCGAGGCAAACACTCTTAGGTTAGATAGACTTATTTTTGATAGCATCTCATTACTAAATGTATAACCTACTTGCATATTTTTAAGGCGAATATAAGAGGCATCTAACAAGTAACGAGTCTGAATTTGTGTATTTTTATAAACCCCTTGGAATGGACGAGGGAAGTAAGAGTCTAAATTTTGACCTAGAGGGTGGTCTTCATCTGCACGATAATAATCAAGAGCTGAAGTCATATATACAGCTTGCCACATACCAGGACCACTATTTCCGAAGAAGTATGCACTATTTGTAGCATAATCACGTTTCATTGTACCTTGGAAGAATGCACTAATATCGAAACCTTTATAATCAGCTGCAAGGCTAACACCAAAGTTGTAGCGAGCTGTTGAGTTACCGATAATCGACATATCACCAGAGTCGTAGATTGTACCCGAACCACTAGTGATTTTACCATCACCGTTAATATCAGCATACATAATATCACCAGCTGCCCACAAATCTGCATCACCACCACCTGGTATAGAAGTTTGACCACCATTTGGAAGAGTAGATAAATGTTGTTGCATCTCAGCATCAGTTTGAGCAATACCGATTGTAGTATAACCCCAAATTTCACCTAGTTTTTGACCTGAATAGTATGTATCCGACATACCATCATTAGAATACACACCTTTTGTAGAAGAGAAAGATAGAGAACCTGTATCATTAGGATAACTATCGATAATTGTTTGTGAGTCGTATAGGTTTATAGATGCCGAATAGCCTATTCCGCTATCTGTTCTATCATTCCAACGTACACTTAGCTCCCATCCTCTGTTAGTTAGGTTGGTATTGTTTGCATCTGGCACATCAGTACCTAGTGTGTAAGGAAGATCGACAGCAGGACCTACCATGTTTAGAGTTTTACGGTCGAACCAGTCGAACGAGAACGATAGACGGTTGCGAAGCGCAGTAACATCAAAACCGATATTTGTTGTTTTGATTGTCTCCCATGTTAATGATGAGTTTACTAAATCGGCCGACGTTGCTTGATTTAGGTATGAACCGTTTGCAATCCAATAACTACTACCTGAAGATAGCGACATCTCAGAGTAAGTAGGATAAAGACTAGATGTATTTTGATTACCTAACTCACCATAAGATGCACGTAGTTTTAATGTAGATATTTTGTCTCTAAGGTCGCCAAAGAACTCTTCATTAGCAATATTCCAACCTACAGAGAACGATGGGAATACATCCCAACGAGCATCTGAACGGAAACGAGAAGTACCATCATAACGTGCATTTACCTCTAATAGATACTTACCATCATAATCGTAGTTTAAACGACCAAAATAACCCACAGTAGCCCAATCTGTAATCGAACCTGCTACAGATGGAGTACTTGCAGCACCAGTAGCTGTGGTTCCATCTGTCATATCAAGAGTTTGATTACCAGCAATGATAAGACCATCACGTGTTGTATTAAAACTATTTAAAGTATTGTTTTCTGATTGAAAACCTAACATCACTTTAAAGTTGTGGTTATCCTTTAAAGTAAATGAGTAGTCGGTAAATACATTTGGATTCAAGAAGCTTGTAACAGCCGATTTTTCATATACAGAAGAGGTGTTGTAATTTGACTCTAAAACAGCAGTGCCATCTACTGCATAAGTATAGATATATTGTTTATCAGTATGTAGTCGAGTCGATTGGAATTTATAGTTAATCTCACCTGTAATATTCCAGTTTTTAAGAGGAGTAGCAACTAATTGGAATTGCTGGTAAAGTTTGCTATACTTGTTGATATCTGTACCACCATTTTGAAGAAGATTAGCATAGTTCATCATTATATTACCATTTGGGTCATACATAGGCATCAAAGACGACATATATTGACTTTTTAGGATAATATTATCAAGGTAACCAGGCTCTTCTTGATGTGTCTCTTGATACTTTACGTTATAGTTATATTTTAAAAATTCTGTTAGTTTACCTGAAACACGAAGATTAGTTGCAATACGAGAGTAACTATCAGTATTGTAGTTGCTATAACCATTTTGTTTTAGGTAGTTGGCTGACGCATAAACTTGGGCTATTTCGGTACCACCATTAATAGATAGGTTGTGCTCTTGACCAAATGTCCAATCTTTATATATATTGCTATACCAATCTTCATTAGCATTAGTCGCTTGAATTTGATTATTCCAAACTGCGCCATTAGCTGTAGTTGTAGCGTTATTCTCTGGGTCGTTTGCATAAGCAACTACACGATTGTAGTACTCATCAGTTACAAAAGATGTTGAATTTGAGTTAACATACATATCGTTCATGTAGTTAGCTTGCTCAATAGAGTTCATCATTTCTGTTGGAGATGCTTGAGTAGCAAAACGGAATGAGTTGTTGTAGTTGATTTTCATCTTACCTGTGCTACCTTTTTTAGTTGTGATAAGGATAACACCAAATGGTGCACGAGAACCATAAATAGAAGATGCAGCAGCATCTTTAAGAACCGATACAGAAGCGATATCTTGTGGGTTGATTGTGTTGATATCACCCTCCATACCATCAATTAAGATAAGTGGGTCGCCGCTTGAACCCTCAGCGATTGTACCTTGACCACGGATAGAGATAGATGAAGCATCACCTAAACCACCACTTGTACTTGAGATCGAAAGACCTGGAATGGCACCCTCAAGAGCTTGAGTAGCACTTGTTACTGGACGTGCAGTAAACACCTCTTCGTCGACCACAGAAACCGAACCTGTAAGGTTTACTTTCTTTTGAGTACCAAAACCTACGACTACAACCTCTTCAACACCTAATGCGTCGATTTCCATTGTAACATCGATTTGAGGTTTGTCGGCAGGAACAACAGCGTTTACATAACCTACAAAGGTGAAAAGCAGATTCTCATCGCTCGACACATTTTTGATTGAGTAAGCACCATTCATGTCAGTGATTGCGCCTTTAGCAGTTCCATCTACTTGAACAACAACACCACCCATAGGGTTGTTGTTTTCGTCAAAAACAGTACCTGTAACAGTTTGAGTGGTTTGTGCTATTGCAGAAATTGCAAACATACAAGCCATAACTGTCATTACAAGTACTCTTCTAACATTTGGCAATAAATGCCAAGATAGCTTGGTAAATTCTCTCATAATCATTATGAATTAAAGTTAGAGGAGTTCTAAATTTGGGATTTTGAGCTATTTTTTGTTTTAACACTTTAAATTTGTATTCTGTAAATATGGATTATAATGGCAACTACCACCACCCCCATATTTTGCAAAATTCAAAGAATAGGTATTAAAATGGAAAAGCTCCGAAAGTCAGATTATAGAAGTTCCCGTTAGTAATTAATAGTGAGAATAGTAATTGGGTTGCAAACATTCAATGCAATATACATCTCAAAAAACAAATTATTATATTTTGCAAACTAAATTAAAAAGGCTATTAGTTAAGTTGATTTTCTGCAAAAAAATATTGTTAATTATTGGGTTGTAATAAATAATTGGGTTGTAATTCATAAAGAAGTCTCTTCCAACTACTTTTTCTCTTTTGCAAAGTTAGTTATTATTTTTAACTAAACAAATCCATTTATTAACTAATTATCACTCTTTTCGCCAATATTTTTCATTTTTTTTATGATAAAAATGAAAAAATGAAAATTATTACAACAAATTTATGTTAATAAGTTATTAAATAACAAGTAATTACAGACAACAGTTGTCTGACAATTTTTTTTAATAAAAATAATTTTGAAAATATAATTTTTATTAAAAATCTTAAAAAAAATTATCATTTTATCTGCAAAAAATTATATTTCAAGTAAAATAATACTAAATATTGACAGGATTGATTTGAATTTAACACCATAAAATAGCAAAGAGGTTGCCACAGTATAACGTAGCAACCTCTTTATTAAGATACACCTTTTGGTGTGGAATTTAGATTTGATAAATACTCAGGACTATTGCTGAGCAGTACCACCAGCCTCAGTTGGCCAATAAGGATTTTGGTAGATTGGCGATGTTGAAAGATTATTATCTGTAGATGTTAGAGTCATATCTTTCACCTCTAGTGGAGCTAGATAGTGAGCCATTTTCCAAATCAAACCATTAAATCCATTTACAGTTGAATTGTAACGGTAAGGGTAGATATAGTTACCATCTTCTGGATAAAGATCTGTAAGGTCGCCTTTAGCAGAAATTACCGAACTTGTTGCTGGATATTCAATAAGCATACCTTTATCTGTTATGTTACCAGTGTAAGAACCTTCACCTGCTTCGCAGTAAAGTGCCCAGTTACCTTCGTTCCAAAGACCAAAACCTTGTGGGTGGTAAGGAGTTGTAACCATTTGGTCCATTGCTCTCCAACGACGTAGGTCGTCTTGACGATAACCCTCTGTTGTAAACTCTGATCTACGCTCTTTGCGGATAGCAAATAAAGTTTTGTCTGTTAGAAGTTGACCAGCAGTGTAAGCAGCCCAGTCATATTTTGCCTCTTTTGATAGGTCAAGAGCATCGATAGTGTTTTGGATTGTTCCTGCCTCGATACCTGCACGTGTTCTTAGAGCTTCCCAGTAAGTTGTTGCATTGCCACCTAACGATCCATAACGCATATAGTAAGCCTCAATGTAGTTAAGATAAGCCTCTGAACCACGGAAGATAGGACAACCAATATAAGACATACCATTACCTGAAGAGTGAATACCATCAGGGTTCATACCTTTACGGCTTAAATAACCTGTTGTATTACGATCAGAACCAGTATGTGATAACATTGGAGCAACAGCCTCATCTTTCATACCTTTTGTTGCTATATCTCTATTATACCAAATATTTACCTGACCTGGATTTTTAAGGAACATAGAGATACGTAGGTCACGAAGCGACTCACTTGAATCCATTCCCTCTACACCATTTTTACCAAGACGTGCAATAAAGATATCATCATCGTTTGTAAAGTCGTCACTTGCATACCAAGGTAGACCTTTACGGTCAAGATATTGCATCACTACACCACGAGTCATACCAATTGCACCACTTGTTTTTGATACCATATAACTAACCATATTAGAGCAACTCCAAAGTTTTAAGTTTGGGTTGTAAGCTCTCCATAATAGAACCTCATCATAACCACTTAAATCTTCATCAGAGAACATATTAAAATATGGATTATCCTCATTGCCCTCTTGTGGAGTTACGCCTGTATTAGAAGTAAGTGCTGTAGTAGAAGCAACTGCTTCTGCTGCTTCAATAGCTTGATCTAAGAAGTACTGAATCTCAGCATCGATAGAACCTGCTACGTAGCTAAAGCCACTATTATAATCTTTTTCTGCACCTGGCCAGCCTGTACCTCCTGGCACAAATGCTGTACCACTAAAGTTTGTCAACCAACTTGCTTCAAATAGTGCTACACGTGATTTTAGAAGTAGTGCTACATTTTTTGATAAGTAGTTACCTGCTCCATCTGGTGGAGTATCTTGCATTAAAGCTGCTGCTTTATCAAGGTCTTCCATTATAAAACGTGCTACTTCGTTACGTGGGCTACGTTTTGAATTTTCTGTTAAAACTTCGTAATCATCTGCTAAAACCTCTGTAATAATTGGGAAGTCACCAAGATCTCTCCATTTTACATAATAGTAGTATGCTCTAAACCAGTAAGCCTCACCAATACAGTGCTCTATTAAGCTCTCTGTTCCTGAAATTTCACCAGCTGCATATTTCTCTTCTGCATATTTTAGGAAGTAGTTAGCCTCATAAATTAGACTAAAATCCCAATATGATGTACTTGATGTATTTACCTGCCAAAGACCCTCTACAAAACGAGTACATAGAGTTGTGTTCATTTGGTCGTCAGAACCATAGTAGTTTGATGTTACACCACTATCTTTACCACCATACATACCCATACCACCAAAATCAGAGTGATGTTCGATATCATCGTAAAGCGGCATTAAGTATGCTCTAAGCTGAGCATCTGTACTAAAATACGACTCAGGTGTTAATGTCGATTGTGGCTCAAGGTCTAGGAAATCGTTACCACATGAGGTAAACAACCCCAACGTTCCCGATAAAACAGCCACAGATATATATTTAAAAACTTTTTTCATACGTCTATATTTTTTTATTATTGTATATTCTCTCCCTCTAAAACTAAAGGGATAATACCCTATTATTTATCTTGTTAGAAACTTACGTTAATACCAAAAGAAAGAGTAGTTTGAAGAGGGTAGTTAATACCAAAGTTTGATGCGTCGATAGTCTCTGGATCGATATAATCTGGTAGAGATGTACCTGTCCATAGATTTTCAGCCGATGCAAACACTCTTAAATTAGAGAAACCAATTTTTTGAAGCATATCTCTATCGAATGTATAACCTACTTGTAAGTTTTTAAGACGAATATAAGAAGCATCTAATAGGTAGCCTGTTTGAATTTGGTAGTTCTTATCGTTATCGTTGATTAGACGAGGGAAATAAGAATCTAAATTTTGACCTAAGTTATGATCTTCATCTGCACGGAAATAGTCAAGTGCATCTGTAATATAAACCGCATTCCAAACACCGCCACCAGAAGCACCAAAGAAATATTGGCTATTTGTAGCGTAGTCACGTTTCATAGTACCTTGGAAAAATGCACTAACATCAAATCCTTTGTAGTCTGCTGCTAAGCTAACACCGAAGTTGTAGCGTGCTGTAGAGTTACCAATAATTTGCATATCACCAGAGTCGTAGATTGTACTTGCACCACTACTGATTTTGCCATCACCATTGATATCAGCATACATAATATCACCTGCCATCCATTGGTCTGCATCACCACCATCTGTAATCATTGTTTGACCACCATTTGGAAGTGTTGCTAAGTGTTGTTGCATCTCAGCATCTGTTTTAGCGATACCAATTGTTGTGTAACCCCAAATCTCACCAAGTTTTTGACCTGAATAGTAGGTGTCTGATCTACCATTGTTTGAGTAGATACCGTTAGATGAGGTGAAAGATAGAGATCCTGTATCATTTGGATAACTATCAACTGTTGTTTGTGAGTCGTATAGACTTAAACCTACTGAGTAACCAAAACCTGAAGTTGTGCGGTCGTTCCAACGTGCACTAATCTCCCAACCTCTATTGGTAAGGTCGGTGTTGTTTGCATCAGGAACATCTGTACCTAGAGTAGATGGAAGATCTACTGCAGGACCCACCATGTTTAGAGTTTTACGGTCGAACCAGTCGAACGAGAACGATAGACGATTACGAAGCGCAGTTACATCAAAACCAATATTTGTCGATTGGATTGTCTCCCAAGTTAGAGCAGAGTTGATTAGGTCAGCAGCAGTTGCAGTATTTTGCATTGCACCATTAACTAACCAGAAGCTATAGCTTGAAGTAAGGCTCATTTGTGAGTATGTAGGGTAAAGACTTGTTGTATTTTGGTTACCTAGCTCACCATACGAAGCACGTAGTTTTAATGTAGAAATTTTGTCTCTTAAATCACCGAAAAACTCTTCGTTAGCAATATTCCAACCAGCTGAGAACGAAGGGAACACATCCCAACGAGAATCAGAACGGAAACGTGAAGTACCATCATAACGTGCATTTACTTCGAATAGATATTTACCATCATAATCGTAGTTAAAACGTCCAAAGTAACCTACTGTTGCCCAATCTGTAATAGAACCACCAACTGAAGGAGTCGAAGAAGCACCTGTAGAGTCGGTACCATCGGTCATATCTAATGTTTGGCTACCTGCTACGATAATACCATTACGAGTTGTATTAAAACTATTTAAGATATTTTTCTCTGCTTGGAAACCTGCCATTACTTTAAAATTGTGTTTGTCGTTTAAAGTAAGTGAGTAGTCTGTAAAGACGTTAGGATTGGTAAAAGTTGTTGTTGCCGATTTTTCGTATACAGAAGCTGTATTATAAGAAGAAAGTATAGAAGCAGCACCATCAATATTATATCCATAAACATACTGTTTGTCAGTGTGTAGGCGAGTTGATTGGAACTTATAGTTCATCTCAGCTGTGATATTCCAGTTTTTAACAGGTGTAGCAACTAATTGGAACTGTTGGTAAAGTTTGCTATATTTGTTAATATCTGTACCACCATTTTGAAGAATATTAGCGTAGTTGTGCATAATATTTCCATTTGGATCATACATAGGAACTACTGCCGACATTTGCCATCCTTTAAGAGCTACGTTATCAAGGTAACCTGGCTCTTCTTGCTCTGTTTGTTGATATTTAACGTTGTAATTGTATCTCAAGAACTCTGTAAGCTGACCCGAAACACGTAGGTTTGTAGAGAAACGAGTATAGCTATCTGTATTGTACTCACTATAACCATTTTGGTTTAAGTAGTTGATAGAAGCATATACTTGCGCAACCTCTGTACCACCATTGAAAGAGAAGTTGTGCTCTTGACCAAATGTCCAATCTTTGTAGATATTGTCAATCCAATCCTCATTAGCATTTGCACCTTGAATAGAGTCTTGCCATTCTGAGTCTTTTGCTACTGTTGTTGGAATACTACCTGGATTGTTTGCATAAGTTACGATACGGTCGTAGTATTCTTCTGTAATATATGAAGATGTGTTAGCACCGATATACATATCGTTCATGTAGTTAGCCTGCTCGATTGAGTTCATCATAGTAGGCATAGTAGTTTGAGTAGCAAAACGGAAAGAGTTGTTATAGTTGATTTTCATCTTACCAGTGCTACCCTTTTTAGTTGTAATAAGGATTACACCAAATGGTGCACGAGAACCATAGATAGAAGATGCAGCAGCATCTTTAAGTACTGATACAGAAGCGATATCCTGTGGATTGATTGTATTTAAGTCACCCTCCATACCATCAATTAAGATAAGTGGGTCGCCACTTGAACCCTCAGCGATAGTACCTTGACCACGGA
>JAWXTR010000094.1:0-11941 GCA_044433365.1 Rikenellaceae bacterium | reverse complement strand
GAGATTTTTTGCTATTGAATCGAAAATATAGTGGTTCTATATTGAGATTTAATAGTGAAAAATATCGCTCCAAGAGTGCTATTAAGAATATGGCAATAATTGTTTTACACTACTTAATAATTGGTTTTATTTGATTTTTCTTTTTGAGGTTTTAGATTTGGATTTTGCAAAATGTAAGCGTAGTGGTGCCTACGGTGCATTTTGTAAAATCCAAAGATGAAACTTCAAAATGGAAAAGCAGATGAAATCCAATTTTTAGAAGTGCCCTTTAGTAAAATTATAATTTCGTTAATCGTTATATGATGTTCCACTACATTGCTTAGAAGAAAAAGTAGCAGAATTGATGCAAAAATTATATTTGCCTCCCCAATCTTTCTGTTCAGACAGAAATAAAGCGAAGTAAACATTGCAAAAGGAAGGGCAATTATAGGTGCAATGGTAGAGGTAATCATCACAAATAAAAATGTAATTACATAAATCGTAAATAGAAACACACCCCACACTATCATCGAATTTCGCACCCTCATGCGCTTGTCTTTGCTCTCATAATATCTCACAGCAGCCAAAACAGAGCTGTAAGAGAAGAGTAAAATAGCCAAAATTTTAATTATCGAAGCGTTCAAAAATCTTTCAACCGATAAAAATGCAAATTCTCCAATCTCCACATCTTTTACCATTACCGAATATCTTGAAAAGTCATCATATACAAGCCAATTGTAGTACGACAGAAAGAATATTGGCAACATAAAGCCCACGAATAGAGAAATTAGCTCACGATGATAAAATCTTTGAAAAATTATGGCTCGTGTAGCTATAATAATTATTGCGATATAGGATGGAGTAAAAAGCATTGCTGCAACACTTATAAAAAAAGAGTGCAGGAAGAAGCTTCGAGACGAATTTACAAGCTTTTTAATCTGAAACGAATAGTTGACACCGTTTAGGAGAAGAAAGGCTGCAATCTCTGGAATTAGCGTACACCCTCTATTTGCAAATATGCCATAAATTAGGGCATACATCAACATTACGATGTGTCCTCCAGCTATATGGATTACATTTCTCACAAATATTCGATATACTAATATAATATTTACAAACTTAATCAGCAGAGATATAATAGCCTCAATTATTGGCTCTTTTGTAAGTATAGAGTTTAACCCCTCACCAATCTTTGTCACTCCATAATCTCTTATTGGCGTAACCTCTGGTGTAAGTATATTAAAAAAGCTATTAGCCCAAAAAAAGGTAGTTACTATTAAAGTAAATACAACTGTTTGAATTAACGATAGCTTTGCGTAATTTTTTTGCATAAATTTTAGGTTGTTCTTATTTTGCTCAAATTTTCAAGAGTAGTTCTGATAATTGATTTTAGGGGAGTTCTAAATTCTGGATTTTGAGAGATTTTTTGTTTTAAGGCTTTAGATTTGGATTTTGCAAATAAGGGCTGTAGTGGCTCCTACCGCCCTTATTTGCAAAATCCAAAGGTGAAGCCTTAAAACGGAAAAGCTGCGAAAGTCAGATTTTAGAAGTTCCCTTTATTTGATTTTTAGAAGTTCACTTAAAATAAGCGAGCGCACTAAGGTAATGAAAAATAGCCATTAATCAAAAAAAGCTGTACATAGTTGGCTATAGCCACTATATACAGCTTTTTAGCTAGTATATTAAATTAAAAAATAATTGTAAGATTTGCTTAAATTACGCAACTTGATTTTTGCAAACCTTTTATATTATTTAGTAATATATGGAAATTAATTACAGAAAAAATTTTATTAAAATCAGATTAAAATATTGTCTAACGACTATTTTTCCATCAATTTTAATAAATCTTGACCAATATCTTTTCTAAAATATTTACCTTTATATTCGATTTTTTCAATCGCACTATACGACTTTTCAAGAGCTTCTTCAATTGTTTTGCCCTTACCTGTAACTGTAAGAACTCGACCGCCATTAGTTTTTAGCTCACCCTCTTCCATCTTTGTTCCTGCATGGTAGACTGTAGCATTTTCAACACTCTTGATGCCTGTTATTACATCACCTTTTTCGTAATCTCCGGGATAACCACCAGCTACACACACAACAGTAGTTGCATAATCGCTACTAATTACAAGCTCTTTACTATCTAACGACTCATAAACAATTCCCTCGAAAAGCTCGATGATATCTGACTCAATACGTGGAAGTACAGCTTCTGTTTCTGGGTCACCCATTCTAACATTGTACTCGATAACATAAGGATCGCCACCACAATTCATTAAACCGATAAAGATAAAGCCATGATAACGGATATTCTCCTCTTTTAGACCATTGACTGTTGGTATAATGATACGCTCCTCAACTTTTGCCATAAATTCTGCATCAGCAAAAGGAACAGGAGATACTGCACCCATACCACCAGTGTTTAGACCTGTGTCGCCCTCGCCTATACGCTTATAATCTTTTGCAGTTGGAAGCACCTTATAGCTCTTTCCATCTGTAGCAACAAAAACCGATAGCTCAATACCGTGAAGATACTCTTCGATAACCACTTTTTTACTAGCTTGTCCAAATTTTCCATCTACCATAGCAGCAAATTCATCTTTTGCCTCCTGTGCATTATCGATAATAAGCACACCTTTACCTGCAGCAAGACCATTAGCCTTTAATACGTAAGGAGCTTGAAGCGAATCGATAAAATCGAAAGCTTCTTGTTGAGTTTGCTGAGAGAAAGTACCAAAAGCTGCTGTAGGAACTCTATGACGCATCATAAAATCTTTGGCATACTGTTTGCTTCCCTCCAATTTTGCACCCTCAAGAGATGGTCCAACAACAGGAATATATTTGATTTCATCATCATTTAAAAAGAAATCTTCAATTCCTTGAACAAGCGGATCTTCTGGACCAACAACTACCAATTTTACATTATTAGCCAGAACAAACTGTTTGATACTTGCAAAGTTATTTGCTGCAATATCTACATTAACACCTAAAGATTGTGTACCACCATTACCTGGAGCGATAAAAAGCTGATTAGTTCTTTCGCTCTTAGCAATCGACTCGGCAAAGGCATATTCTCTGCCTCCACTGCCCAATAAAAGTACATTTATGCTATTTGGTAGCTTCATTGTCTTTGACATTTAATTAATATTTTTAGGAAATTTAAGGGGAGTTCTAATAATTGGTTTTATTCGATTTTTTATTTTGAGGCTTTAGATTTAGATTTTACAAAATGTGGGCGTAGTGGTGCCTACGTAAGCATTTTGTAAAATTCAAAGATGAAGCCTCGAAATGAAAAAGCGTTAAAATCCAATTTTTAGAAGTTCCCTTAAGATAAGAGCATTAATTTCATAAAACTCAAAATCTCGAACATCCTATTGTTAATACAAAAGAGACGGAAGTTTATAAAAAACTAAATTTTTCAACAAACAACCTTAAATATATATAAAAATCCTTTAAAACAGACCGTCTAAATATTCAAACAACTTAAAAACAGCTCTAATTACAACAAAAAACAGAGCATATAACTATTTGAAAATTAATAATTCACAGTTTTAAAAAACCTCTATATCTTACAAAGATAACTAAATTTTATAAATATTGCCACTTTTCTTTATAAATTTTTAATTATTTTCTTTTAATTTATTACTTTCTTCTTTTTTTCTTATGTTTTGTTCTCGATTTAAGATAAGAGTTATCCTCAACCCTTTTTACCTTACCAGTTTTGTAGTCTACAAAGCCTACCAACTCATAATCAAGCTGTTTTTTGCGTAAATCGGCTTTTACAACCTTAATCACAACACTATCACCAAGTGTTAAAGAGCGACGGTGGCGAATACCAATAAGCTTGTAGTTGTCGGCATCAAATTGGTAGAAATCATCTTTCATACTTCTTACAGAAACCATACCCTCAATTTTTGTCTCATCAAGTTCTACGTATACCCCCCACTCTGTAACACCACTTACCGAGCCTTTAAACTCCATATCAATCTTATCTTGCAAAAACTCCACCATCTTATATTTGATGGATGCTCTTTCAGCCTCTGAAGCTAAAATCTCACGTTGAGATGAGTGGTCACAAAGCTCTTCATAATGCTCTTTGCTTGCCTTCTTACCTCCATCGAGATAGAACTGAAGCAAGCGGTGCACCATCATATCAGGATAACGACGAATAGGCGATGTAAAGTGTGTATAGTAGTCGAAAGCCAAACCATAGTGGCCGATATTATCGGTACTATATTTAGCTTTTGCCATTGTGCGAAGTGCAAGAATGGAGAATAGCGACTCCTCTTTTTTGCCTTTTATACCATTTAACAGCTTGTTTATCTCTTTTCCTATAGCTCTATCAGTTTTAGCCTTCATAAAGAATCCAAATTTCGCTACAAAATCGCTAAAACTCTTGAATTTGTCGCTATTTGGTCTGTCGTGAATACGATACACGAAAGTACGCTTCGAACCTCTACGTTTTCCAATATACTCTGCTACTGAACGGTTAGCAAGAAGCATAAACTCTTCGATTAGATGGTTAGAGTCTTTCATCTGCTTAAAATAAACCCCCGTAGGCGCACCTTTTTCGTTAAGGATAAATTTTGGTTCGTCTCTCTCAAAAGCGATAGCACCATCGGCATATCTCTGCTTACGGATTATCTTCGCCAATCTATCGAGCGTCAAAATCTCCTCTTTTAAATCGCCCTCTCCGCTCTCTATAACTGCTTGAGCCTCTTCGTAAGAGAAGCGACGATCGGAGTGGATTACAGTGCGTCCAAACCATTTTTCCACAACCTCAGCTTTATCGTTAAGCTCAAAAACTGCTGAAAAACAGAATTTATCCTCATTTGGACGAAGCGAACAAAGATAGTTTGAGAGCCTTTCTGGAAGCATCGGAACCACTCTATCTACTAAATAGACAGATGTAGCACGTCTTACCGCCTCCTTATCTAGCTCACTACCCTCTTTTACGTAGTGCGTAACATCAGCAATATGAACACCTACCTCCCAATTGCCATTTTTTAGCTTTTGAATTGATAGTGCATCGTCAAAATCTTTTGCATCGGCAGGATCGATTGTAAAAGTTGTAATTTTGCGCATATCTCGCCTAGAGGCAATCTCCTCTCTGCTCATTTTATCACTAATCTGCTCAGCTGCATTTTCTATTCGCTCATCAAACTGATATGGAAGGTCGTATTCTGTCAAAATTGCGTGCATCTCTGCACTATTATCACCAGCATCACCAAATACTTCGACAATCTCACCGATAGGGTTTTTTGTTCCATCGGCCCACTCGGTAATTGCAACCATAACTTTTTGGTTGTCGGTAGCACCGTGCAGATTTTCTTGCGGAATCAAAATATCGTAAGGCATACGATTAGAGTCGACAACAACAAAGCCAAAATGACGAGTCATTGATAGAACTCCAACATATTTTTTGTCCGACCTCTCTACAACATCACAAATAGTACCCTCAATACGTCCTTTTGCTGAGCGAGCACCCTCGATTATTAACTTTACTTTATCGCCAACAAGCACATTTTTCGACTTTTCAATATCTACATATACATCTTCGTCGATTTCGTCGACCTTTACAAAGATAGCCCCTCTAGTAATTTGAACCACTACGCCCTCTTTGCCATCAAGTGCAGCACTATTTAATGTGTACGACTCTCTTCCATTGTCGATTAGATACTCTTCATCTAAAAGAGTAGCTATTTCATCACGAACTAGATATTTGTCTCTACTTTGATTAATATCAAGAAGAGCATAGAGTTGCGCCAACTTAATTCGTGCTGTAGGATTTGATACAAACACTTTTTTTACACGAAAAGTCAACTCTTCTTTGGAAAATCTATTTATTTTTGTTTTCTTTGACATCTTATTTAATTTATTTGGCTATAAAGGTAATAAAACTTTTTGGATTTACAGCATTTTTTCAAGAGAACTTGTAACAAAAAAAGCTGGAGTTAATCATTACCAACATTAAACATTATATTTATGAACATAAACGTAATAATCGCAAATTTAGCAGGCGCAACACCTAAACAAGCAGCTGCAATTATAGAACTTCTCGACGAGGGGGCAACCGTACCATTTATAAGTCGTTATCGCAAAGAGCGTACCGACAATGCCGATGAGGTGGTGGTTGGAAATGTAAAAAATGAGTACGAACGCATTACCGAACTGCAAAAACGCAAAACCACAATACTTGCTACAATAGAGGAGCAGGGAAAACTTACCGACGAGCTTCGTCAAAAGATTGAAAACTGTTTTGATAATGCAAAATTAGAGGATATATACCTACCTTATCGACCAAAACGCCGTACACGTGCTATGATTGCCAAAGAAAAAGGGGCCGAACCTTTTGCTCTGGAGGTTTTTTTACAAAACAGAAACGATATAGACACTTTAGCCCCAAAATATATTAACGACGCTCTTACCTCTACCGAAGAGGTGATAGCCGCTGCAAACGACATTATAGCTGAATGGGTTAGCGAGAATGAGAAAGTAAGAGAGCGAGTACGCAGATTCTTTGGACGTACTGCAAAGATAAAAAGCACTCTTGTAAAGGGCAAAGAGGAAGAGGGCGCAAAATATCGTGACTATTTTGAGTTTCAAGGCGATTTAAATCGCCAACCATCACATAGAATAATGGCTCTACTTCGTGCCGAAAGCGAAGGATTTATAAAGATTGCAATTGAAGTGGATAAACAAGAGGCTCAAGATATTATTGATGGTGTAGTTATTACAAAAAACAGCCCTAGAAGAGCAAAACAGATTATACAAGATGCAATAGACGACAGTTTTAAGCGACTTATCAAGCCATCACTAGACAACGAGCTACTCTCTGCATCTAAAGAGAAAGCCGACAAAGATGCGATTGATGTTTTTGCGCAAAATCTTCGACAACTACTACTCTCTTCGCCTCTTGGAAGCAAAAATATATTGGCTATCGACCCCGGATATCGTACAGGATGCAAAGTGGTGTGTCTAAACCGCAGTGGCGACCTACTTCACAACGAAACTATATATCCACATGAGCCAAAAAACGAAACCTCTCTTTCGATGAAAAAAATCAGCTCAATGGTGGAGAGCTACAAAATAGAGGCCATTGCAATTGGCGATGGAACAGCCTCACGTGAGAGCGAGCAGCTTATAAAGAGGATACATTTCCCATCAAAAGTTGAGGTTTATATGGTTAGCGAAGATGGAGCATCGGTATATTCGGCTTCAGCTGCTGCACGTGAAGAGTTTCCAGAATATGACGTTACTGTTCGTGGTGCAATTTCGATAGGTAGACGACTTATGGACCCACTTTCTGAACTTGTTAAGATTGACCCCAAAAGCATAGGTGTAGGACAGTACCAACACGATGTTGAACAGAATATGCTAAAACGCAGCCTTGACGGAGTGGTAGAGAGCTGTGTAAATAGCGTTGGTGTTAATCTTAATACCGCCTCTTATCATCTACTTAGCTATGTTTCAGGAATTGGGGCATCACTATCAAAGAAAATCGTGGAGTATAGAGCTGTAAATGGCGATTTTTGTGAGCGTAAAGAGCTTCTAAAAGTTCCAAGATTGGGAGCAAAGGTGTATGAGCAATGTGCAGGATTTTTAAGGATAAAAGATGGACGAAATCCATTGGATGCAAGTGCTGTACATCCAGAATCTTATCTTATCGTCGATAAAATGGCAAAAGATTTGGGCTGTAGTGTTAAGGAGCTTATGGCAAGTAGCGAACTACGCAAAAAGATAGTCGCAGCAAACTACATTACCAACAAAGTGGGTATGCCGACAATTACAGATATTCTTTCAGAGCTAGAAAAACCAGGTTTAGACCCTCGTGAGCAGATAGAACAGTTTGAATTTGCTGAGGGCATCTACAAAATCGAAGATTTGTCGGTTGGAATGGTACTTCCCGGTATTGTCACCAATATTACAAACTTTGGAGCCTTTGTAGATGTTGGGGTTAAGCAAGATGGATTGGTTCACATCTCACAACTTGCCAATAGATATGTATCAAACCCTACCGATATTGTTAAACTTCATCAAAAAGTGACCGTTAAGGTTATTGAGCTAGATTTAGTTCGTAAAAGAGTGCAACTAACCATGAAAGGATTGTAAGTTATGGCAATAAAAGAGAGCGAAAGAGTAGATAAATGGCTATGGTCGATACGTGCATTTAAAACACGCACCATAGCTAGTGATGCTTGCAAAAGCGGAAAGGTAAAAATCAATGGCGCAAATGCAAAAGCCAGCAAAGAGGTAAAAATTGGGGATACGGTAAGCGTTAAGAAGATGCCAATCGTATATTCTTTTAGGGTGATAGCAATACCTCCATCGAGAGTTGGTGCAAAATTGGTCGAAAACTTTGCCACTAATGTAACCACACAAGAGGAGCTAGATAAACTATTTGTGCACACCAACGCTGCATTTATGAGCAGAGACCGTGGAGCAGGTCGTCCTACAAAAAAGGAGCGACGAGATATCGACCAGCTTATGGAGGAGTATTTTTTTGATGGAGATGATGATTAATTCATAATTCATAATGCATAATGCAAAATTCATAATGCATAATTATTTCTTTCTTCAGACTTTCTTATTTTAGTGTAGTTCTAAATTCTGGATTTAGAACTACACTAAAATAAAATCAACTAAAATTTCGTTTAAAATTTAAACGAAATTTTTATTTTTCCTTTAATTTTTTACCTTTGTAGGTATAAAAGCATACAAAAGATAATGAATCAACAATACGACTTACCAGAAAGAACCATTGAAAGACTAAGCGAATATCGCCGCACTCTGCTACAAAATCTGTCGCAAGGAGTGACACACGTATACTCGCATGTATTAGCCTCAATTCATGGCATCACTGCTGTGCAAGTTAGGCGTGATTTGATGCTGATAGGCTTCTCGTCAAACACCAAAAAGGGGTATGATGTTAAGGAACTTATCGACTTTATCAGCAAAATTCTCGACTCGCCACGTGCCATGAATGTTGCAGTAGTTGGGATGGGGCACTTAGGTAGAGCAATCACAAACTACTTTAAAAACAAGCGTGACAAACTTCAAATCATAGCCTCTTTCGACAACAATCCAGAGAAAGTTGGGGCTACAATTGCAGGTGTGCCATGTTGCAATATAGAAGATTTAGAGAGCATCGTAACCGAGCAAAAAATATCTATTCTTCTACTCACTTTGCCACATAGCGGAGTAGAAAAGATAATCGATAAAATAAAAAAAAGCTCTATTCGTGGCATAATAAACTTTACAGGCAAACCCCTTACTGCATTAGAAGGAAGCGGCATACATGTAGAGGATTACGATATTATTACTGTACTTGAAAAGGTGGCATTTTACTCAAAACAGGAACCTAAATAGCTATAAATGATACACCATATTTCAGAAATAACTAAAGCAAATTTTCAAAAAGGGTTAACAGCAACTATAGGTTCATACGATGGAATACACACTGCACATCGAGAAATCATTGCACAACTAGTTGAAAAAGCAAAAATTAGCGGCACCGAGTCGGCAATAATCACTTTTGAGCCACACCCAAGAGTTGAGATTGAAGGAGAAAATAGCTCGCTTCGAATCCTTACAACCCTCGAAGAGAAAGATGCAATTATCTCAAATTTAGGTGTAGACTATATTATAGTACTAAAATTTGATTCAATCTTTAGAGCACTTACCGCCAACGAATTTTGCAACTCAATATTAATAGACAAACTAAACGTTAAGACACTTTTTGTAGGTTTCGACAATAAAATTGGCTCAGATAGAGTAAATAGCTGCAAATTCTTTAGTTCAAACAGATTAATCGAGATTGTTACAATCGACCAAATAGCTCAAAATGAGAAAAAAATTGGCTCTACAACCGTTAGAAATCTAATTTGCAGTGGCGATATTTTAGCGGCAAATATGCTTCTCGAAATCCCCTATTTTATACGTTGTAAGATAGATTTTAATTCAAAACTAATTATTGAAAACAGATTTAAGCTACTACCTCCTAAGGGTGAATACAGATGTCAACTTACAAAAGAGGGGGAGAATAAAATTTATGGAGAAACTGTAAATTTAACAATAAATAGCGATAATAAGCTAATTATTAACAAAATATTTGCTGATTGTATGGATTACAACAGCTATTATATCGTTGAATTTATTGAAAAGTCGAGTTAAATTTAAAAATAAATTAACAGACAAGGTTGATATATCAGAAAAAATTTGTACCTTTGCCGAAATAATTTTACTCCAGATTCAAAATTATAATATATATAAATTATGTCATTTCTAAGCGATAAAGTGGTTGCGGAAGGTTTAACATTTGACGATGTACTTCTAGTTCCAGCCTATTCTGAGGTATTACCTCGCACAGTAGATATTTCATCTAAATTCTCACGTAATGTGATAATCAACACTCCCGTAGTTAGTGCTGCAATGGACACTGTTACTGAGCACAAAATGGCTATTGCTATTGCACGTCTTGGTGGTATTGGTGTAATCCATAAAAACATGACTATCGAGCAACAAGCTGAGTTGGTGAGAAAGGTGAAACGTGCTGAAAATGGTATGATTTACGATCCTATCACAATCACCAAAGACGAGACTGTTGGCGATGCTCTATCTCTAATGAAAGAGAACAAAATCGGTGGTATTCCTGTTGTTGAAGATAAAAAACTAATTGGTATAGTTACAAACCGTGACCTTCGTTTCCAAACAGATATGTCACGTCCTATTGATGAGGTGATGACTAAAACAGGTCTAATCACAACAACAAATCCTGAAATCAAAAATGCAGCTGCTCTTCTTCTTGAAAATAAAATCGAGAAACTACCAGTTGTTGACGCTGATAACAATCTTGTTGGTCTTATCACTTACCGTGATATTACAAAACTAAAAATTAATCCATCTGCCTCAAAAGATGTAAAAGGTCGTCTGAGAGTTGCTGCTGGTGTAGGTGTTACTGGCGACACTCTTGAGCGTGTAGATGCACTTTACCATGCAAGCGTTGATGCAGTTGTTATCGATACAGCTCACGGTCACTCTAAAGGTGTTATCGAAATGCTTAAAACAGTAAAAGCTGCCTACCCTACTCTTGATGTTGTTGTGGGTAATGTTGCAACAGCTGCTGCTGCCCTTATGCTTGTTGAAGCTGGTGCAGATGCTATTAAGGTGGGTATCGGACCGGGTTCTATCTGTACTACTCGTGTAATTGCAGGTGTTGGGGTTCCTCAGCTTAATGCTATCTACGATGTTGCGAAAGCTCTTAAAGGTACAGGTGTTCCTGTTATTGCTGATGGTGGTATTCGCTATACTGGCGACTTTGTAAAAGCTATCGCTGCTGGTGCTGATTCGGTAATGTGCGGTTCGATGTTTGCAGGCGTTGAAGAATCTCCAGGGGAGACTATCATCTATAACGGTCGTAAATTTAAATCATATCGTGGTATGGGTTCTTTGGAGGCTATGCAAAAAGGTTCGAAAGATAGATATTTCCAAGATGCTGAGGATGATGTTAAAAAGCTAGTTCCAGAAGGAATCGCTGCTCGTGTTCCTTATAAAGGTCACCTTTCAGAGGTTGTTTACCAAATTATCGGTGGTTTGCGTGCAGGTATGGGCTACTGCGGTGCTGCTACAATCGAAAAATTAAAATCTGCTAGTTTTATCAGAATTACAAACTCTGGTATTCAAGAGAGCCACCCACATGATGTAACCATCACTCGTGAAGCTCCTAACTACTCTCGTGGTGAGTAATATTTAAGGAAACTTCTAAAAAATCGAGTAAAACCAATTATTAGAACTCCCTTAATTATGATACTTTACAAAGGTTGTCTTGTTTTTCAAGACAACCTTTTTAAGTAGTGTAAAACAATTATTGCCATATTCTTAATAGCACTCTTGGAGCGATATTTTTCACTATTAAATCTCAATATAGAACCACTATATTTTCGATTCAATAGCAAAAAATCTC
>JAWXTR010000093.1:0-12103 GCA_044433365.1 Rikenellaceae bacterium | reverse complement strand
CTATATTTGGGTGGTATATCAATGGTACACCCAATTACGTAAAAAAGGCGCAAATCATTGATTTACGCCTTTTTACCGCTTTTTTTGGTTTCTTTTGAAACCTACTTGGCGGAGAGAGAGGGATTCGAACCCCCGGTGCCTTGCAGCACAACGGTTTTCAAGACCGCCGCATTCGACCACTCTGCCATCTCTCCGGGCACAAAGGTAAGTAAAAAATAATTGCTTCCAAATTTTTTTTAAACTTTTTTTTAAACTTTTTTGTATGTGTTTGTTGTTTAGGTGTTTGAAAAAATAAATTTTTTTGTTAAAATTTGGTTTTTTTGATTTTTGGCTGATTTTTTTAATTTTTTGTTCTTGGTTATATTGAATATTTATTTGAAAATTATGGTTAATCTATATTTTTTACTACAAAAATAATAACTCCTGTGCCAATGGCTCCAAGAGCGAGAACTGTAATTTTTGCTGTGATGTTTGGGATTAAAAATGTTGTTGATATTGTAATCATTGTCCACATTATAATTAAGCTTCTGATTTTGTCCTTTTTTGTCATGCCTCCTTTTCTTGTGTAGTTGTCTATGCGTCTACCTAGGCGGCTTTTTAATAAAAGTGAATATAGCTTTGATGAGCTGCGTGAAAATAAGAAAGCACTTAAAAGGAGTAGCGGAGTAGTGGGAAGTCCCGGAATAACAATGCCTATTATGCCTAACGTTAGTGATAGAAAACCTAAAAGGATAAATAATAGTTTTAGGTATTTATTGGATGATTTCAAAATTTAATTATTTAATTTACAGATAGTTCTGAGTTCTGATACTGTAAAAGTCAGAGTCAGATTTTAGAAGTTTTATTTGTTTTGTAATTACTGTTGCTTTACAATATCAATATCTAGTGTCGATAATGAACATTCAAAGATAAGCAAAAATTTTAAAATATCGATAAATCTACTTTGCATAGAAAAACTGAATAAAACCGATTATAAGAACTCCTCTTTAGAAATTCCTTTAAAGTAGCCCCTTCTCGTACATAACTACAATTTCTTCTAATATTTTATCATCTTCTGAGCTATTGTATTCTGTTTTTAGGTTTGAGCCAAATAGTCGAGCCACACCTTGCCAGAAAAATGCTGAAATGCTACCTCTTAGCTCTTTAACTAAGTTGTAGGATGTGTCGCCTGTTTGTCTGTCAATAAGTTTAAGTAGCACTACGCCTTGATATATTGACATACGCTTTAGGATGGGAGTGTATTGCTCCTTTAGTTCCTCTTCAACTCCTTTTACATACGCCTTTTGTGCTTTTTTACTATCTAGTTCGGCAAGCTTTGCCTCCATTGTGTGTAGTCTGTTTTTTGCATCTTGAGCGATAGGGTAGGTTACACGCACAGCAAGTATTAGGCGAGCATATTTTTTTTGAAGCTCACGTCCTCGTTTGTTGTTGGCAAATACATAAATATTGGAAAGGTGCATATTTAGAATCTTTTCACCATCCCTATATATTGTTGAATACCTTGTATAGCTACGATTAGCATCGCCCATCTGTGCAAATAGAGTGAGCGGCGCAAATAATATAAATATTAGTATAAGTAGCTTTTTTGTCATAGTTTAGTTATTCGGCAAAGTTAAATAATTATGATATTATAACAAATTTATTGGCAAAAATATTTTAATTAATCTATTATTGTGTAAAATTAATATAAATGTATTATCTTTGTAAGAAATAAAATTTTACAAAAAAAATCTGAAAAGAATTTTTATAAATTGATTTTTAGTGTTTTACTGTTTTGTTTTTGATTTATTGAATACTCGAATGTTGGTTTTGTGGTTGTGTGCAACAATATTTGAAAAAATCAAAAAAATTTACTTTAGGGAACTTCTAAAATCTGATCCAGAATTTAGAACTCACCTTTAAACAAAAATGAATAAAGGGAACTTCTAATAATTGGATTTTAACGCTTTTTTATTTTGAGGCTTCATCTTTGAATTAAAGGGAACTTCTAAAAATTGGATTTTAACGCTTTTTCATTTTGAGGCTTCATCTTTGAATTTTACAAAATGCACCGTAGGCACCGCTACCCCCACATTTTGTAAAATCCAAATCTAAGTAGTGTAAAACAATTATTGCCATATTTTAACAGCACTCTTGGAGCGATATCTTTTACTATTAAATCTCAATGTAGAATAACTATATTTTCAATTCAATAGCAAAAAATCTCATCTCCAATAGCACTATTAAAAACACACCAATAATTATTTTACCCTACTTAAAACTTCAAAATAAAAAATCGAATAAAACCAATTATAAGATCTCCCATCTAATTAAATTATTTTCGTATTATGTCAAAAGGTGCATGCCCAATTTCAATATCTCAGAGTAATTGTGACGACTGTTTTCGTTGTGTGAGAGAGTGTGATGTTAAAGCTATTAAGTTTAACCTTAATCATCCTCAGGTAGATTCAAGAAGGTGTATTGCTTGTGGACACTGCATAGAGATTTGTCCTACTAATATTATCTCTGTTGAGTCGCATATAGAGCGTGTGAAACGTGCTATCAAAAACAATACAACCATAATTGCCTCTATAGCTCCAAACTGGGTTACAGAATTTAGAGAGTTAGATTCTACTCGTATGATTGAGGCTCTATCGTTTGCTGGATTTACTCATGTTAGTGAAACAGCAATCGGAGCAACGCTCGTAAAGGAGAAGATTGCTAATATTATGAGTGAGAGTAGCAAATTTATGATATCCAACAGCTGCCCAGCTGTGACAAAGCTTATAAAGACCTCATATCCCTCTTTAACAGAATATATTGCTAACACAATCCATCCAACCGTAGCTCATGCAAAATATTTGAAGCAGGTGTATGGCAAGGATTGTATAGTTGTGGCTATAGATTCGTGTACCGCTACAAAAATGTTTGTAGATGAGTTTCCCGACGATATATATGCTGCATTGACGTTCGAAGAGTTACGAAATTTTATGAGTGAAAAGGGAGTGAAATTTGATTATGTATTGGGACGTGAGAGCTATCAGTTTGTACCGTTTGAGTCTACTCAAGATAATCAATATATATTGCCTCGTGGCGTCTACAATCATATATTTTTAAAGCAGTATTCAATTTTAAACTATGTAATCTACAACTTTACGGGTTTGGAGAGAATCCAAAATATGCTTCACTCTCTTGAAAATGAAGAGAAGCCTCAGCACGCATTTATGGAGTTTTTTGCCTGTACGGGAGGTTGTCTTTATGGTGCAGGTGCTATTGACTCTATAAATCGTATCACCAAAAGAGTGAGAATGAGTAAATATGAACACAAGGAGCAGAGCTACACTAATGGTCTACTAAAACAGGTGGATACATACCAAGAGCATATTCCCGATTATACCGAGCAGTTTATTAGTGAATCAGATATTAATAGTGCATTAGAAGAGTTATATATGAATAGAGGTGATGAGCCTATTAATTGCGGTGGTTGTGGTTACGAGAGTTGTCTAAGTTTTGCAAAGGCACTATCAAAGGGGATGACACGGGCAGATATGTGCTTCTATTACCAAAAACAGTTGGCTCAGGTTAAGTTTAATACGCTACTGAGTAATATGAACTCTGGTGTTGCAGTTGTCGGGGCAGATTTAAAGATAGTTGAGGCAAATAAGTTTTTTGCAGCACAATTTGGTGAACATTCAAAAATGATTTTTGAGACACATCCAGGTATGAGGGGTATTGCTATTGATAGAATAGCTCATTTCAGTGAGTTTATAAAGAATGTTATAGAGCAGCCCACTACTGCTATAGAAAAGGATTTTATGATAAATGAAAAAATATTAAATGTAAATATTTTTCCTATTCAAAAAGGCAAACTAGTGTGTGTTATCGTAAGGAATATATTTAGTAGTGGCGTAAAAAATAGTGAGATTGTTACGAGGGCAAGACAGGTTATAAACGATAATCTTGAGATGGTGCAAAAAATTGCATATCTTTTGGGAGATAACGCTTCAAAAACAGAGGCGGTTTTAAATTCAATAATAGAATCACAAAAATAGAGGATGTATAGTAGTTTTATAGAGATAGAATCTCGTCAGATTAGTGAGGCGGGGCGTGCTGTATCGGGTGACGTATTTCTTACCGAAAGACGTGACGATAAGCGTGCAGTAGTGGTAAGCGATGGTGCAGGTAGTGGAATACGCACCAACGTAGTAGCCTCTACTGTAGCCTCTATGGCATTGAATTATGCCCTTTCAAAAGAGAATCCTATAAGAACAGCAAAATCTATAATAGATACATTTGCTCGTGGAGCACAAAGTCATGATGTTTTGCAAGCCACATTTACTGTGCTATTAATAGATAGGGGGCAAAGAGTCTCTATAATGGAGTTTGAAAATCCGAGAGTTGTGATTACTCGTGAGAATAAGGTTATTGAGATAGAACGCACCCCATTTACATTTGAAACAGCAGCAGGCACAGAAGTTACTGTATATCTTACTGCATTTGATGCTCAGGTTGAGGATAGAATTGTGATATTTACTGATGGAGTTACTCTGTCGGGGACAAACTCACAGAGAATGCCTGAGGGATGGAAACGAAAAGGAGTTGTTGAGGCGATAGAAAATACTTTATCTCAAAACCCTTATATATCTGCATCCGAACTATCAAAGATGATTGTAGTAAAAAGCGAAATGAATGATTTTTTTGTTTCAAAAAACGACGCTCTTTGTGCTTCTATATATTTTCGCAAACCTCGAAAGATTTTAATCTGTACAGGTCCTCCTTTTAATAGTGAGAAAGATTCACAATTAGCTCATGAGGTTCGCAACTATGATGGTAATGTTATTATTAGTGGTGGTACTACATCACAAATCATAGCTCGTGAAACCTCTCGTGAAGTGAGGGTAATAATGAAACGTGACCCTTCGGGTTTGCCTCCAATGTCTAAAATGGAGGGTATTTTGATGGTAACAGAGGGGGTGCTTACCCTAGCAAAGGTAAAATCGTTGCTTGAAAATGTTAAAAATAGCGATATTCGACAAAAAGGTATAGATGCAACTTATGCTCGATACCTCCTCGAACACGACCACATAGAATTTTTGGTAGGGACGCGTATAAATAGTGTACACCAAGATCCAAATTTGCCTGTAGAGCTTGAGCTTCGACGTACAGTAATAAAAGATATTGGGCGAATTTTGGAGAGTCGCTTTATGAAAAAAGTTGTTGTTCGTTATATTTAATAACTCCAGTTTTTTGAAAAATAATGAGCCATTGTATATCTTGAAAATGACAAATTTATACTGTTTTCTCTTGTAAGATTTTTCGATTTCACGTTATAGTTTTAGATAAAAACTGTCAACGTAAAAAAGTGATAAAAATTGCAGAATAAAAAAAATATGTAAAAAAAGCACCTAAAATGGTGTATATATGCAAAAAAAAGTTAAATTTGCATTATAATAATTGATTACAGAGCCTGTAGGGGAATGTTAAATTATTGTAAATATCCATTAATGGATATTAAATTTTTAGTAAGATTAAGCAAAAGATTAAAAAAAATTGAAAATAAATAAAAAATAATTAATAAAAACAAACTAGCACGAGCAAAAAAAGGTGCAAAAAGAAAGTTATTATGGAAAGAAAATTGGTTGTCAAAATCTGTACAGGTACTTTATGTTATGTTATGGGTGGTGCTGAATTGCAGGCACTAGATGAGCATCTATCTGAGGAAATTCAAGAGCAGTTAGATATTATTGGTGCTCCATGTCTTGAACACTGCAATTGTTGCGAAGAGAATGAAGAGCCTAAAGCTCCATTTGTAGAAGTTGGTGATAAAGTTATTGCAAAAGCGTCTATCGAAAAAGTTGTTGCTGCAATTAAAGAAGAGTTGGGTATAGAATAAATTTTACGCTCAATTTAGAATAGGGAGTTAATTTTTAGTTCTTCCTTAAAAAGCCATTGAGGGGAGTTCCTAATAATTTGAATTTGATGTTTCTCATTTTAAGAATTATATTTTAGTTTGTCGATAGTTGGTATATTTTATTATGTATGAATGTTCCTCTTTTCCGATTAAAACCTAATTACTAAAAATATAGCATTGTTTCAAAGCAATTTATTAGAAACTCCCCTTAGTTTTGTCACAATTTTAAATTTTAACGCTCTTTGAGATATACACTTGTCTTTCTTTAGAGGAGTTCTATAATTAGCTCCAATTAAAGAAGTTATTTTTCACATAAAAATTCCAACTATACTTTTTTACTATTTTTTACGTTTAAAAGTATGAAAATCTATTAAACTAAAGGAAAATTAAGCAAATTTTATATAGAATGATAAGCAGAAGATTAATTCGTATTAGGGTAATTCAAACACTCTATACACATTTTACAGGTGAAGAGAATATTGCGACAGTTTCACAAAGAAACCTACTTTATTCGCTAGAAAAGTGTCATCACCTCTATTATTTAATGTTGACACTACCTTGTGAAGTGGCGTATTGTGCTCAATCTAAGATTGATATAGCTAAGGATAAACATTTTGCCTCAAATGAGGAGAAAAATCCTAATTTACGACTTGTCGAAAATCCTGTTATTTTACAGCTTTCAGGTAGTCAAACTTTGGCTAAATTTATGACCAAACAACGCCTTTCATGGGCAGGTCATAGCGATGTTGTTAAGAAAATCTACAACGCAATGGTCGAGAAAGAGTATTATAAAGAGTATATGAAGCTCGAAAATGTGACTTACAACGACCACAAAAATTTCGTTATGAATTTCTACAAAAATGAGATAGAAGATGCCGACTTTTTGATGGAAGAGATGGAAGATATCTCGATTTTTTGGTCAGATTGTGTTGAGTATGCGGCCTCGCAAGCTCTTCAAACAGTCTCTAAATTCTCTTCAAAAATGGTTATAGACCAAGAGAAATATAGCGAGTTGAATTTAATGGAGGCTTACAAAAATTCGGACGACTTATATTTTGCCAAAGAGCTTTTCATGAAATCTGTAGAAGATAGTGAAAAATTACTAAGTTTTATCGACACCTTTACCCATAATTGGGATGTTGAGCGTATTGCATTTATGGATAAACTGATACTGCTTACTGCAATTTCTGAAATTAAGTATTTTGCAAATATTCCTATAAATGTCACTTTGAATGAGTTTATTGAGATTTCAAAATATTATAGTTCAAATAAGAGTGGGGTGTTTATCAACGGTATTCTCGACAAAGTTGTTCTCTCTTTAAAAGAGAGCGGTGAAATGCCTGCTACAAAAAATATTTAGTTTGATGTTAAAGAATCTTTTTCTATTAATAGTAGCCCTCTCTCTATTAACTAGCTGCTTTAGTGGTGGTAACGGTGGAGATAGCTTAAAAAGCTCACAAATTGAGCTTGATAATAGTAATGAGTCTAAAACAAAACTAGTTGGTCAGATTATCATGATAGAAAAGCCTAAAAATGAGCTTTATAACGATCAATATACCACTCTTTTAGAGCGCAATTTAGGCACGATTGGTGCTGGAGAAACAATTAGCGGAGTGCTAAATTTTTCGACTTCTGCCGATTCACTTACAATTATTGAGATGAAGGGCACATGTGGATGTATGACACTAGAGGGAAGTTTTAAGGAGCTTAACAATGGTGAAGTTGCCAGGGTAAACTATACAATCAATACGAGTGGGAAAGAGGGAGAAGAGTATTTTGATATAATTATTGATAGCTCATTAGGCAAGTTTATTGTCGAGATGAAGGCGTTTGTCAAATAGTCTTTCAAACATAAATATTTCTTATAAGCATGCGAATAAAAGTTTGAAATTTTAGAGCTATTTTGAGCTATTTTTACAATCTGAGTTATAAAAAATAACTTTTGTTAATGCTTTTTTAGAAAAAGCACGCCCAGAGGGCTGGCAAAAATCGCTGAGTTTCCACTCACGGCTTCGCTCCGCTCGTTAAAAGCGGAAGAAGGTTTTTCATGCCCTTTATTGGCATTAAGCAATAAATAAGATAATTAATTAAATTAAACCATAAAATTATGAATTTAAACTTCATTGCGCCACTTATGGCTGCACCTGCTGATGGTGCTGCAGGCGAGTCAAATTTGTCATTCTTTGTAATGATGGCATTAGTTTTTGTTGTAATGTATTTCTTTATGATTCGTCCACAACAAAAACGTCAAAAAGAACTTGTAAAATTCCGTGATTCACTTCAAAAAGGTGACAAAGTTGTTACAGCAGGTGGTATCTACGGTGTTGTTAAATCAATTACAGATACTCATATCTCACTTGAAGTTGATAATAATGTTTCAATCAAAGTTGACAAAACTATGATTATGAAAGATTTATCTGACGTAGTTAGAAAATAGTCTTTTTTTTAAAAGAATATGCTAAATAGTGCGAATTGAGTTTTAAGACTTAATTCGCATTTTTGGTATAGTAATAATAACCTTTCAAACCTATAATATCCAATGAAAATTTTACGTCAAATGTTAGCAAGAATGCGAGAGCCTCTATTTCTTGTTTTTATTCTTTTATCGCTAGCTGTATGGTATTTCAACAAGCTTAACTCTACATTTACGGTCGATCAAACTATTCCTGTAAAGATTAAAGGTGTTGAAAATCCAGTTCAGATTGGACGAAGAAGCTATTTCGACGTATCTTGTAAGATTAGTGCCAAGGGATATGATTTGATGATTTTAAGACTATTCCCAATGGCTAAAATGGTTGAAATATCATTGGATGAGAGTCTGCTCACTGCTGCTTACAGTAAAGAGAACCCCTCGATTGAATCGGAATCTATATATAGTAAGATTGGAAATAAGATTAGAGGAATATCTGTTTTAGAGATTAACGATAAGCTAATAAAATTGCCTGAAGAGAAGAATATTAAAAAGATGGTTGAAGTAATTCATGATATTTCTGTTAACTCTTCGAATGGTGGCTATATGTTAGTAGGTGATATTATGATAGAGCCTTGCTCAGTTCTCCTCTCTGGAAGTAAAGAGATTTTGGCAAATATTTCAGCTGTCACAACCGAAAAAAAAGAGTTAAAGAGCAGACGAAGTGGTGATATTAGAGGCGAGGTAGGAATTAAAATGTTTGATAACATCATTTACTCTACAGAAAAAGTTAGTTATATAGCTACTACCGACCGATTTACAGAAAAAGAATTTACGCTAAAGCCCAAAATTCATAATCGAGATACATCGCTCAATCACTTTGATTTCATATCAATTCCAACGAATGTAACTGTGATGTTGAATTGTGCTCAAGATGTTGCTTCGTATATTGATGAATCAGATTTTGACATTTTCGCATATTATAGTCGTGAAAATCAGCTTGGTAAAAATATTTATGAGGTAAAGATAGACAACCTGCCTGAGGGTGTTACCCTACAATCAGTTCAACCTCAATTTATAACAATTCTAAAAATGGAGAAAGAGTGATAGTAGGTATTACAGGAGGTATTGGAAGCGGTAAAAGTACTGTTTGCAAGGTTTTGACAGCAATGGGTTACGAGGTTTACCTATCTGACCAAAGAGGTGCATACCTAATGAATAATAACAGAAATGTTATAGAGTCAATAATTGCACTTTTTGGTGAAGAGTCATATACTAAGGGGCGACTAAACAACAAATATCTTGCGTCAAAGGTTTTTGGCGATAAACAACAGCTTTTGGCTCTCGAAAAGGTTGTACATCCAGCAGTTTTTGAAGATTTTAAAAGTTTTGCCTCTGAGCATACAGATGAGATTATTTTTGTAGAGTCGGCGATACTTTTTGAGAGTGGTATGGATAGCTTAACCGATAAAATTATCACAATTTCTGCCCCTAAAGAGCTTCGTATAGAGCGTGTTACTCGTCGTGACAATGCTAATAGAGAGCAAATTGAAAAACGTATTGATGCCCAAATGAGCGATAGTGAGCGTGAAGAAAAATCTGATTTTACTATCCATTGCAACGAACAGTGTAGTGTTATTGAGTCGTTATTGGACGTTATAAATAGATTATAAACTGCTTTGATAGTTGTAAATTTTAAAAAATAATAATATATTTGCATAATATTAGTAACTTTAGAGGAGTTCTAAATTCTGGATTTTGAGAGATTTTTTGTTTTAAGGCTTTAGATTTGGATTTTGCAAATATGGGCTGTAGTGGCTCCTATCGCCCTTATTTGCAAAATCCAAAGGTGAAGCTTTAAAACGGAAAAGCTCCGAAAGTCAGATTTTAGATGTTCCCTTTAATAAACATTTGAAAAACCTTATTTCAAACCTTTATTAGCATTACTAATGAATTTAAAGTTATTCATGCAAATATCTTATCTATGAAACAGTTGTTTTTAGCCCTATTCTTTATTCAACTATCAATATTTAGCACTTCAATTGCAAATGATAGTAATCTCAAATTATGTATAGATACACAAAACTATAGTGATAGTTTGCAAAAGCAGCAAAAAAGAGTTGTAGATATTAAGGGAATAGATGTATATCCTGAAAACTATGCTAAAAAACTGACCCAAAGAGCTGCACGTACTTTTGCATCAAAATACTCAAAAAATTTTATCTCTACATTTATTTTAACACATACGGTTGAAGCGAATGGAAAATATAGAGAACTGTTTGCAACGGAGTCGTTATTACAGTCTTACGATTTTAATCAAAAATCGGAAAAACTCCATTTCTTGATAAAAATGGCTTGATTTGATAGTTATGCTAAATCTAATGCGTAGCAATCCTTACTCCGCAAATGGAAAATTTCAGCTAGAGAGAGCTTTAGTTCAAAGTGATGAATCGACTTTGAAAAGAGGTATGTTAGTTGGATATAATGATGTTCTATCGGTTGTTTCAACAACATATAAACGTGCACTTGAGATATATTCTCCGCTTAATTCTAAGATGATTAACTATTATGATTTTGAAATTATAGAGTCGGACAAATCAAAAGAGTGTACTATAATCCATTTTAAATCTAAAGATAAATATTTCGATACGAAATGTAAAATATCGGGTGAGGGGTATCTCTATTATTGCAATGAAAATCGCTTCATTAAAAAAATTGTAATGGAGAACTACATCGACAAATTCTCTAATTTACCACGTAAAAGATATATTACACCAACTTCGCCTTTAGCCACAAACCATAGAATCGAAATAAACTATGAGATTAAGAGTGGTACGATATTTCCAGTTGATATATCAATGAATGTAGAGTGGCAAGATCCGATGGTTGATGATGAATTTTACTTATCAAACCTAATTGCAGACCACGACCTTTTAGTGAGAAGTTAAAAGAGTCGGAGTATGTTAAATTTTATGATATAGTAGAGGTGGATAACGATTTTAAAAAAGAGTTGGAATCCTCTGGTCTGCTCTTTTCTAATGAGCTAATTAATGCGTCGGCACCATTTATTGAGTCAAAATTGGGTAGGGATAGGCTAGGTTGGTAGGATTGGGATAAGTTGGAGAGTGATTTAAACGATGATGGTAAAACTACGTTAGCTCAGCAGGCTGAAAATAACGCTTATAATGTTCGATATTATATTTATGATATTGAAGATGCAAAAATTGAGAAATTGGAAAAAATAAGGAAATATAATCGACTAAAAATTTACAAAATCATCTATAACCGAGACTATTATGAAGATAAATAAATTAAAATTTAAAAATACCTTGTACTGCTTATCTTTACTTATATTGCTTAGTGCATGTGGAGGGAATGAAGATAGAGGAGAATATGAAAATTTACAACATAGAGGTAGTAAAGAGGTGGTAATTGATAAAATTCGGTTAGATACTATCTTTATAGATGCTAATGAGACTTCATTAATGGGAAAATGGGGTTTGAATAACGGTAAGCTCTATTTCTTGGATTATAATTTGGTTGGGATTAAGGAGTTTGATTTAGATGGTAATTTTGGAGGCTCTTATATTAAGCGAGGAAATGCAGCTAATGAGTGGACGACAACTTTTGTAGATTTTTGTTTCGATGAGAAGAATAATCTAATTACAATTGATAAGAATTGGATTATAAGTAGTGTAAAACAATTATTGCCATATTCTTAATAGCACTCTTGGAGCGATATTTTTCACTATTAAATCTCAATATAGAACCACTATATTTTCGATTCAATAGCAAAAAATCTC
>JAWXTR010000092.1:0-12164 GCA_044433365.1 Rikenellaceae bacterium | reverse complement strand
ATGAGATTTTTTGCTATTGAATTGAAAATATAGTGGTTCTACATTGAAATTTAATAGTGAAAAATATCGCTCCAAAAGTGCTGTTAAAAATATGGCAATAATTGTTTTACACTACTTAATAGATTTTATTCGATTTTTTATTTTGAGGTTTTAGATTTGGATTTTACAAAATGTGGGCGTAGTGGTGCCTACGGCGCATTTTGTAAAATTCAGAGATGAAGCCTCAAAATGAAAAAGCGTTAAAATCCAATTTTTAGAAGTTCCCTTAACTTATTTTTCCTCTAAATTATCTCCTTTTCTGATTTTTGAGCCAATCAATGCGTAGTATAGAATAACCAATTCACAGATTACCACAATACTCCAAGTCCATTGCCATGAGCCAAGTCTATCGGCCATAAATCCCTGTATTAGTGGGAATATTGCACCACCAAAAACGCCCATCATAAATATTCCTGAAGCTTTTGATGTATATTCTTTCAATCCTTTTACTGCTAAAGTAAAGATTGCACCCCACATAATCGAATGACAAAGACCAATTGAGATTAATACCCAAAGATTATTGGTAAAGATAGCGATAAAAGTTAGAACTATTGCCGTAGTTGCAGTAAAAACAAGCTGTATGCGAGCTGAAACAGAGCTTATAAAACTTGATAGTGTACGCCCTACCATCAATCCACCCCAATATAGTGTGGCTAAAAGTGCAGGAATACCCAACTCAACATCGCCAATCGAGATATCTTCACGACCAAAAAACGAGATATGTTTTCCGCTGCTGATAAGTTCCATAGCGTGCAGGTTTACATTTAGACCTATAGCAACCTCTGCACCAACATAGAAAAATATTGCTATAACTCCAAGTTTTAGATGTTTGAACGACCAGATGCTACGCTCCATTTTCTCTGAGCTGCTATTGAATGTTCCCTCAATATTTGGAAGGTTTAGTCGATAGGTAATAGCGGTAATTATTGCTATAAAAAGAGTCATTACACCAAATGGTAGAAGAAGTTGCTCTGAACTTACACTATCCATTGCAGCACCTGCAAACATCACACCTGTAACAAAGAATGGTGCGATAGTGGTACCGAAAGAGTTGATTGCACACACTATGCTCATGCGTTGAACAGCCTGTGTATTAGGCAATTCATACGATGCAACGTAAGGGTTGATAACAACCTGCAATATTGCTGCCGCTGTACCCATCAAAAACGAGCCAATTAGAAATATAAAGTAGCCAATGGGTATGTAATCCTCGCCTATCGATACTCCATAACAGTCGTAGTAGGTTGCAATATAAGACGAACCCCAGTAGGTTGCAAGTGAGGCAATCATTATTACCATTGCTCTAATAAGTGCCCCTTTGTAGCCGTGAGCATCAATCCATTTTCCTCCAAGCGAGCTGTTTAATAGGTAGCCCAAGAAGAAAAAGAATGGAATTAAGGTGATTAAGGTGTTGCGAAGTGCTACAACCTCCGATAAAAATGCAATCTGTAGAGGTCCTTGAAACTGACCATTTACAGTTGTCAAAAAACCTACAATAAAATATATAAATGTGATAATTACAAATGGTGCAAGTCCAAAAGTATTGCTCTTTTTCATAATAATGTCTCCTTTTTAATGCTAATAAATCATTGAAGAACCCTTTAAATTTGTTGCTTTCCCCTCCCTTAACAATATTAAATCTATTTCCCCCAAAATAAATAACCCTAATATAAATCCCAAACTAATATGAAAGGAGGAGATGCAACTTTAGAAGCTTCCTTTACTTTAACTTCTCCTATTTAAATTATATTATCGACTCTAATACAGCCATTGCGCCATGCTCATTAATTTTAGAGACCATCGAGCAATATAGCGTTACAAAATCGCTATTGCCCTCTAGTGCGACGCTGCTTAATGGTGAAGCCGATAAAAATGCAACAGCATCTTCGCTACCGATAAGCTCCATATCACCCTCAGTTAGCCATGGTTCAAAAATATCAAACGCTACAGCTTTATCGTCAATCTGATATTTTAGGTAGTGGCGGTAAGCTGCAATAAGATAGGCTATACGAACCATATCGTCGCCATTTTCAACCATTTTCGCTGCAATAGGCATAACATAAACAGGGAATTTTGAAGCTCCATCACCACAAAGGCGTGCTATTTGATCGCTAACTGCACTATTTGCAAAACGCTCGATAAGAATCTGTTTGTATTGCTCTAAATCGGTATTTTTAGGAGCAGGAACATAAGGAGTAACATCGCTATCCATAAAATCACGTACAAATTTTACGATTTTTTCATCTTTCATAGCCTCATCTACTTTGCGATAACCGCTAAGAAGTGATGGATAAGATAGAAGTGTGTGTGAAGCGTTTAGAAGCGAAAGTTTCATGTTTTCAAATGGTGCAACATCATCGGTAAACTCAACACCAACTTTTTCCCACGCTGGACGACCTGCAATAAAGTTATCCTCTACAACCCATTGAATATAATCTTCACAATATACAGGAGCACTATCCTTGCACTCTAAAGTGGCGTTAATTCTCTCAACATCTGCTGGAGTTGTAGCAGGAGTAATTCTATCTACCATACTATTTGGGAATGTTACGTTGCTCTCAACCCACGCAGCTAACTCTTTATCTTGTGCTGCAAAAAACGAGCTAAATACTCTCTTACAAGTGTTGCCATTATGTTGAAGATTGTCGCAAGATAAAATAGTAATAGCACCACTACCCCCTGCAATGCGACGACGCAAACCCTCAGCAACTATTCCAAATACGCTTTTAGGAGCCGTAGGATTGTTTAAATCGTGTTGAATCATTTCGTTGTCAAAAATAAATTCACCACTGCTTTTATCTGTATTGTAACCACCCTCTGTGATTGTAAGAGTGATAATTTTAATGTTTTTATCGGCAACTTTATTGATAATGGCTTCCATATCCTCGCCACTCCAAAGTAGCTCAACAAGCGAACCTATCCACTCAACTTTATTTACTCCATCACGACCACAAACAGTTAGAGAGTAGATGCCGTTTTGCTCCTTTAATTTGTTATAAAGAGTTTTGTCTTGTGGCATAATCATAGCACCACAAATACCCCAATTATTATGCTCACCCTCACTAATTAGCATGTTAGTGTAGCTCTCAAGGTGTGCTCTGTGAAAGTTGCCAACACCAAAATGTAGAATACCTGAATTTACCTGCTCTCTGTTGAAATTAAAGTTAACTGTTTTCATAATCTTATATTTTTTTAGTTTTTAAAATGTTTTTAAGGTTCGTTCCAAAAATTAGTTTAAAGCGATTTTGTTTTTATATATAATATCGTTAAAATCTAATCGTTAGAAGTCTCCTTGATTGTTTTTGATTTTGTTTACTGCAAATATATTGCGGAATAGTTACAGATTAAAACTTTTTTGCAACATTTTTATTGGGAACGTTCCCGCAATCGTTCCCAAAATCTGCAATCGTTCCCAAAATCTCAAAAAAAACATTATCTTTGTATCAAAATGTAACTAAATCAGAGTATGAAACGAGTAACTATAAAGGATATAGCAGAATATCTTACAATTTCTGTATCTACAGTATCACGTGCTTTAACCGATGATAAAAACATCCGTCGAGAGACAAAAGAGCAGGTACTAAAAGCTGCTAAACATCTAGGTTATAAGCCTAATCCTGTGGCTACAAATCTTAAATTTGGGAGAACCAATACTGTAGGTGTAATTGTTCCAGAGATGATTACTCCTTACGCTTCGCAAGTAATTAGCGGTATTCAAAATGTGTTGTATAAAAATGGTATCAAGGTTATCATTGCCGAGTCGAGTGAGTCGTGGGAGAGAGAAAGAGAAAATTTAGAGATTATGGAGGGGTTTATGGTCGATGGAATTATCGTTTCGCTTTGCGACTATAATAAAAATAGAGATGAGTACCTCAGGCTTCAAAAATTGGGGATGCCAATGGTATTTTTTGATAGAATACCTTATAATATGGAGGTTTCGCAGGTTATTATCGACGACTACATAAAATCGTTTTTCCTTACCGAACACCTGCTTCGCTCAGGACGCAGAAAGATAGTGCATATACATGGTCCAGAGTATGTACATAACTCAATAGAGAGAGCTAGGGGGTATAGAGATGCTATGCGAAAATTTAAAATCGAAAATTGCGATGAATTAGTTGTAAAGGGCGGACTAACCTTTAAAGATGGAGCTAAAATAGTAGATAAATTGGTAAATAGTAGTGCTCAGTTTGATGCGATTTTTGCGTTTACCGATACCGTTGCAATTGGTGCGTTAAATAGATTAAGAGAGCTTGAATTTGATATTCCAAAAGAGGTGGCTGTTGCTAGTTTTTCTGGAACAGTACTCTCAACTATTGTAAACCCTCAGCTTACCACCGTTGCGCCTCCATTAGAGAAGATGGGCGAAGAGTCGGCACGTTTAATTCTTGAAAAAATTAAAAATCCGAACTCTCCTGTGCGTTCTGTTTTGCTAGATGCTGATACAATTTACCGTGAATCTACGGAATTTTGCCAATAAAGAGGGTGACGCAAAAGCACCAATTTTACACAAACAACCCTTGCCACATAGCTTGTTGCAAGGGTTGTTTTCTATTTTAAGGACTTTTAGATCATCCTCTTTAGAAATCCTCTTAAATATCTCTATTACGCACTTTGCGAATAATATAGTTATACTCCTCTTTTGCCTTGTCGTTCATCTGGTTATAGAGTGAAAAAAGTATAAGGCTTGCATTTTGGTTGATTAAATCTTCGATAGCTACATCTTTATAACAATTTTTTAGCATTGCTTTATTTATCCACCAACGCATTATAAGAGTTTGAAACGCAAGCGATTCACGCTCTTTTGTAGTGTGATACAGATAGCCATTACGATATAATATTTCAGATATATTTTTAAGCAAATCGGCTGTAATGTCGTAGAATTTATCCTCATTATATTTTTCATCTCTAATCACACGACTATCACTACCCGAAAACATTACAACACCTCTAATTTTATACACAATCGTGCAAAACTCACGAAGTACAAGAAAAGTCTGTTTTATATCCAAAATATTTGATACGCAGCTCATCGAACGATTAAATTCGGCAATAAAATTACGCCATAATGCCGCTGAAATATCCTCTTTTTTTGCAAAATGGTAGGTAATATTACCAGGGCTTAATTTGAGTGATAGGGCAAGAACATCTATTCTAAAATCCATCATTCCACCCTCATTTATCATCTCTAATGACCTATTTAAAATTATCTCTTTTGTTGATTGAGTATTACTCTCTTTTTTTTCATTTTTCATACGCTTAAATTTTCAAAAATTAAACTAAGGAGGAGTTCTAATAATTGGTTTTATACGATTTTTTACCGTCAACTAACGATTTTATCGACATATATTGTTCGTCTCCTTTAGCTGTAAATAGCGATTTTATAGGATAGATTGCAACAAGGGCATAAAAATCTATATGCTCGGAGACTTCACTATCTTCTGTAGATGAAAGAGCGTGGTTTATCCACCAAAGAAGCGTAGTTATTTGTGATTCGAAAAATAAGTTTTTAAACCCCTCCTCAATCTCTTGATTTTTAATGTAGTCGCCATCTGTTAGAAGCTTCATTATCGAATCATATCTGTTTTCGAATTGCTCCCACATCTTATGATTAAATCGTTTCTCTCGCTCAATTACGCCACAATCTCCAAGCATATACGAGACAACTCCACGGTATGAGTAGATTACAGAGGCAATGTTTCTAAAAAAAAGATACAACTGTTTAATATCTATAAACGGAGTGATATAACTATCTACTGTAGAGACAACTTCTCTCACAAATTTCATCCATATTGCTAGCGAAATATCATCCTTTCGAGGGAAATGGTAGGTAATATTTCCAGGTGAAATATTTAGTGATTTAGCCAAATTATCAATCCTAAAATCTACCATCCCAAATGAGTTTATAATCAAATTTGCCCTATCTACAATCAACTCTTTTGTAGAATTTCCATCACTAGCTGTAATACTATTTTTATTCATAAATTCAAATATTTTTATGGGTAATTCATAGAAGTTCCCCAATGATAATGGCTATATCGTAGCAAAAATCTAACCAACTAATACCACAACTAAAAAAAATTGTACGAAAAAGTAAATTTTATTGTAAAATTAATATATATTTGTGGTAAAATTTAGAAAAATAACAATTTAATATAATACAAGAATATGTACGGAAATATTAAAAACCACCTACAAAACGAGCTTCAATCAATCAAAGAAGCAGGGCTTTATAAATCAGAGCGCATTATCACCTCTTCACAACAGGCAGCCATCAAAGTTGGCTCAGAGTCAAGCGAAGTGTTAAATTTTTGTGCCAACAACTATCTTGGTCTTTCAAACCATCCTCGTCTGGTTAGTGCAGCTACGAAAATGATGGGAAGCAGAGGTTATGGAATGTCGTCGGTACGTTTTATTTGCGGTACTCAAGATATTCATAAAGAGTTGGAGGCTGCAATTGCCGACTATTTTGGAACTGAAGATACAATTTTGTATGCAGCGTGTTTTGATGCAAATGGTGGGGTTTTCGAACCATTATTAAGCGAAAACGACGCAATTATCTCCGATTCACTTAATCATGCTTCGATTATCGATGGTGTGCGCCTTTGTAAAGCAAAACGCTATCGCTATGCCAATGCAAATATGGAGGAGTTAGAGGAGTGTTTAAAGCTTTCACAAGCTCAAAGATTCCGTATTATCGTTACCGATGGTGTATTTTCAATGGATGGCAATGTGGCTCCTATGGATAAAATATGTGCTTTGGCTCAAAAATATGATGCACTAGTTATGGTAGATGAGTGCCACTCGGCAGGGGTTGTAGGTGCTACAGGTCGTGGTGTTACAGAGCTTTACAATGTCAGAGGCGAGGTAGATATTATCACTGGTACGCTTGGAAAAGCATTTGGGGGCGGCATTGGCGGATTTACAACTGGTCGTAAAGAGATTATTGATATGCTGCGCCAACGTTCACGTCCTTATCTATTTTCAAACTCAATACTTCCAGCCTCAGTAGGTGCTTCATTAGAACTTTTCAAAATGTTGGAGGAGTCAGACGAACTTCACGACAAATTGGTTAACAATGTAGACTATTTCTTAACAAAAATGAAAGCTGCTGGTTTTGATATTAAACCAACTCAGTCTGCTATATGTGCCGTTATGTTGTATGATGCAAAACTATCACAAGATTTTGCTGCACGCCTACTTGAAGAGGGAATATATGTAATTGGCTTCTACTATCCAGTAGTTCCAAAAGAGCAAGCTCGCATTAGAGTCCAAATATCTGCTGGTCATGAAATAGAACATCTCGACAAAGCCGCTGCTGCCTTTGAAAAGGTAGGCAAAGAGCTTGGAGTTATTTAGTCATGTGAAGTGGGTGACCCACAATCAAAAATCCAGACCATCACCCCTGCTCACAAACGTTATGAGTGGGGGTTATGGTCTGGATTGTGTAATTTTAAGTAAATTTCTTTACTTTTGGGTCACCCTCTTTAGCTGTTAAACCTTATTATTCCCGCTTTTTCAATAAATTCTTTCGCCTTTTTGTTGTCACCCTTTGTAAAATATGAGACAACTACAAAAATAAGTAGCGAACTACAAATTCCTATTATTGCTTGAAGTGGAGATGCAATTTCCCACCAAATTGGAATATTTGCGCCAAGTGCTGCAAACATATTGTAGGTTGAGAATATCAATCCAAAAAGCATCGAACAAAATGATGCTGTAGCAGTGCCTCTTTTCCATAAAAAAGCTAAAACTAACGGGACAAATGCACCTGTTGCAATAAAATCGGCACCTATCCATGAGATTGTCACTATTGACTTGATTCTAAGAGCTATAAATAGAGCAATTGCAGCAATAATAATCGTAGAAATTCGCCCTATATTTACATATTTTGCAGCCGACTCATCGGGGCGAATATAGCGTTTATAAATATCAATAGTTGCCGAAAGCGCACCTGTATTCAACATCGAATCCATAGTCGACATAATAGCTGAGCAGAGTCCTAAAAATATTATTGCACTTACAATAGGGTTCTCTACCTGTAGCAGAAGAGCAGCAACAATTCCACCCTCTGGTATAGAGTCAAAAATAGGAATTGAGAGCATACCCGTAAGCGTAACCATCAAATAGAGAGGAATAAAGACGAAAAAACTTATCCCCATCATTTTTTTTGCTGCTTTAGGAGTTGGAGCAGCCGAAATTCTTTGCCAAACATTAGCTTGAATCATCCAAGAGGTTCCAAAGGTTATAACATAAGCCAAATTATCATCTAATTTATAGAAAAACGAAGTTATATACTCTCTATCTACCATTTTTAGGTGCGAGCCAAGAGTTTCAAACCCTCCTGAACCTTTATAAGATAGGTAAAATATAAAAATTGAGGCAAGAAGAAAGAAAACAAACTGGAAAAGATCGGTAAGAACAACCCCTCTAAACCCACCAAATAGCGAATAAAATAGCACTAACGATGTTCCTATAGCTGCACCCAATGGATAATCAACAGCAAAGAATGTTTGAAAAAATTGAGCTATTACAATAACCTGCGTAGCTGCTCCAATTGTCATAAATACAATTATAAAAAGCGTCAGCATTGCACTAGAGCGATTGTCGTAACGCTGCTCTATAAGTTCAGGTTGGCTAATTGTCGAAATTCGCCGAATTGCTCCCGCAAATATGTACATTAGTGCTGTTGCGATAAGTACAGGCACTCCATATATCCAAAAGCTACTAAGTCCATCTTGATTTGCGTGGTTTACCAAATCTATAGCCGAACCACCACCCCACCATGAGGCGATAAATGTAATGGATAGCAACCAAGGCGGAAGAGAGCGAGAAGCTAAGAAATAATCTTCGCTACTACTACTTTTTCGACTCCTTAACCCAATAAAAATTACAACTAATACATATAGTGCTAATAGTATGAATATTAATATTTTATTTTGATGCCCCATTTTCTGCAAATTTTACAAATTTTCTGTAAAGTTAATAAAAAATCACAAACACCTCACTCTAATCTCTAACCTCTAGCCCTCTCTCCAAAGGAATCTCAACAACAAATTCAGTAAATTCCAAATTATGCTTGTTTAGGTATAAGTTACCCTTTTCTCGAGTGATAATATGATGTGCGAAGAATAATCCTAATCCATTTCCCGACTCTTTAGTGGTATATTTATATTTAAAAATCTCATTTTGAATCGTTTCAGGTATAGGTTTACCATTATTTAAAATAGAGATTTTCAATTTTTGTGACTCTTCGCTTACTCTAAAAATTATATGACCATTACTTTCTGATTGCTCCTGAATTGCATCTATTGCATTGACCGTAATATTTGTAATAACACTCCAAAGCAGATTACTATCCATAAAAATTGTAGACGAAGATTTAGAGTCATTTTCGATAGAGAAAGTTATATTTTTATAGGGACTATAAAATTTTTCCACCTCACTAAGCAACGAAATCAGATCAATTTTTGAGCTATTTGTTTGAAAAATTGTGGAACGGCTCATTATTTTTGAGATAATTTGAGATATTCTCTCAGTCTGAAAAATAATGGTATTTAGAGTATCCTCTATTGTCTCCAACCAACGAGGATTATCACTCTGCTTTAACCTAAGTGCAAGCTGTGCTGAAAGCAAAATAGGAGTAAGTGGATTTTTTATCTCATGAGCGAGCATTCTCGAAATTTTATTAAGGTTTTCTTGCTGGTCGATAGCAATTTGCAGTTTATATTGATCTTCTAATTCTCCAATCATTTTATTATACTCTACAAGCATATTTTTCATCTGTGAACAATCCTCTACAAGCGGCGAAATAGTTAAATATTGACGAGATTTCACCAAATTTTCACTATTTCTAAGAGCTTTTAGCGGCAAAGAACTGTTGTAGTAGCAAACTATTGCATAGAGCAATATAGCCACTAAAATGGCAAAAAATATGATTATAATTCTGAAAAATAAAGTTTGAGTTGAATTATCTACTCTATTTCTATCAAATGGTATTCTTAAAATCATATTATCGGGAGTGAGCAGATATAAGGTGGTATACTCCCTAGAAAATAGGTTATTTTCTTTTGTTAAATAGGCTCTAGCACCTACATACTGCATTCTAGTTAACACACTACCACTTAATTGATTTGGGCTATTATCTAAATTTTTATTATTACTATTTTTAAAATCAATTATCTCCCCTTTTTCATTGTAAACATCTACCTCTATATTATATCTTTCTGATAGAGAATTATGCCAATTAGGATTACGGTAATATCCATTTTCAAAATCCGATTTTAAAAAGCTATATGTTGTGACTATATGTCTATTAAACTGATTATTATCACTATAATTAATAAAAAGTCGACTAACAACTATCACAATCACCACTATCGCTGCAATTATAAGATAGAAACGGTATGGAAGCGAGCCCTTGAGTCTTATTTTTAGCGGTAACGTTCTAAATTTCATAACAATAAAACCCAATCCTAAAATTGCTACTAACGAAAACAGTGATATAGAAATTAGTTCATCGATTTTATTGTAATATTCATTATGTTTGCTTATTTTATCGTAACTTACAATTTTCTCCTTATCTATACCGTGCAAATTACCTACATATTCATTTTCACAACTGCTAATATACTCCATTTTGTCAATATTAGACTCTGTAAATATACAGATAGCAGTAATTGCAATTAGTAGTAGGTAGTGGCTTCGAAAGATGTGGTATTTACGTGCGATAATAACATCTAAAATTGCAAAAACAGATAGAAGTAAGAAAATCAACCCTAGCTCAAAATTGAAATATAGAAGTATGGCGATAATCAATATTAATAGTAAAAGTAGAAATTTGTATTTTTTACCCTCTATATTTTTCTCTATGATATCAATCGATGCAATATAATTGATTAACGAACAACTTATAATTGCTGTTGGGATTAAATCAAGTATACTATATTGCATATAGTTGTTAAATTTCATATCTATCTCAACCGATAATAGCAGCCCCACCGATATAATTAGTACACCTAACAACATTAAGGTATTAAACGAGATTTTTTCTTTTGAAATATTGCAATTTACAGAGTGTGTAAAGATACGGTGTGATAGATAACTACTTAAAAGCAATGCGATGGATATTAACCATATCACTATATTGCTAAAATCTGCAATATAGATTATTATCAATGGAAACACAATTAAGAAGGTAGAAAAAACTAGGCGTTTAACTCCATTTTTAACACTATCGGTATGCTCTGAAAGATATATTAGTTGAAAAATCAGAAATAGGACAAACCCAATAATAAAGAGTAGGTTTACCAACAAAAAATCAACTTTTTTTACACTCTCAGTAAAAGAGAATAGGCTCTTTCCTCTTGGGGAACTAACAATATTATCATAACGAGAAAATTTAGCGACGGTAAAATTGTCGGAAGAGACAATTGTCTTATTGTTTGCAGTGTAGACAAAATTGTCATAATCAGCCTTGTGCCCCTCTAAAGAGATATTGATGTAGAGTGCAATTTTTCTATCACCCTTACACTTTACAAGAGGAATCACCACCCTATTATCTCTAAAAATCAACGACTCCACACTATCTAACATCTCTAGTAGAGTCTCTTTTGTGACAAAAATATTACGGTTTGAAAACTCTATTTCATCATCTTTAAAATTAACTATAAGCAAAGCGTATGAGTTAAAAACATTGACACATCTATCTAAGATATCTTGGTTATAACCACTCTCACTAAAATAGTTTTCACAATAGCAATCAAATGTATCGTAAATATTTTTTATATGTGATTCTATTTGAGCCTGTTCTCTTTTACACACATTTTTTCTGTCGTTTAAATGTAGAATTATAGAAGATAGAAAAAATAATATGGAGAGAGTTAACAACATCCTCTTAATATTTTTTATATCTCTAAAATATGATTTAAACTCTCTGCTTTTCATGCGTTGAATAACGATTTATGTTTATGCCTTTTTTAAGTAGGGGAAAATAATTATTGGTCTATTTTTAATAAGTAGGGTAAAATAATTATTGGTGTATTTTTAATAGTGCTATTGGAGATGAGATTTTTTGCTATTGAATCGAAAATATAGTGGTTCTATATTGAGATTTAATAGTGAAA
>JAWXTR010000091.1:0-12297 GCA_044433365.1 Rikenellaceae bacterium | reverse complement strand
ATTTTGTAAAATCGTCGGCATCGTATTTGCTACCACGAGTATCAACCACACCATTTGGCTGCATTACCTGTGCATCAAAAACAATAAGATTATCGCCGCTTGGCAATATCTCCTCTTTCTCCATGCTACACGAGCCTAGCCCGATAGCCATAGCAGCCGAAAACAGAGCAACAGCTGCATTTTTTAAAAATCGTAAATTTGGTTTCATATCATTTATAATTTATAATTTATGCGGATAAAGGTTTGAAATTTTAAGTTATTTTTCTAGCTTTTTCTCAAAAACTGTTTCCGCACACAGTAGTAGAGACGTAGCCCTGCTACGTCTAAAATCGAATTTTGCAAAGCAAAATGAGCTTACGTAGCAATCAAAATTGAATTTGCCAAGCCAAATTCAAACCCAGACGTAGCAGGGCTACGTCTCTACAACCGAGCAATCAATTGAAATTTATAATTGCGCATTACGAATTACGCATTACGAATTAATCGTAACCATAGGGGCAATCAAACCCCTATGATTTTTAAAAAGGTTTATTCTAAACTTTTCAACCTATTTGTTTACTCTTTTATACTTCTTACTGGTAGTAAGTCTCTTGGACTTGCGTAACCACGATCTGTGCTTTCACCATATTGATAAGTGTAACCTTGATCACTATCACAAATGTCGGTAGAATATTTATCTGTAAGTATATTTCCTCCCGTGTCTACTTTATCACTATAGAGACTAAATACTGTAGCGATACTATTATTTGTACTATTATTAGTCCAAATTGCCGCAGTAGCTGCACCTAATCTAAACCTAGATCCTTGGAAATATTGTGTACAATAGAAATACATAGAGCCATATGAAGTAGAAGAATAATTTAAATATGGATAAGTGGCACTTGTATCATAACGAATCATTTCAATACCAACAAGATCACCCCATTCATTTCTATTTGGGATACGATAACCATAAGGAGATGGGTCAAATATACTTTTACCTGTTGTCTTATTAGTTAGCTGTACATCTCCCCATACATTATCATATTTGATATCAGAAGCCCAATAATTATTAGAATAAGAATAATAATAGTTTGAATACGATTTAGTAGGATTTTGCACACCTTCTTTTATACTACCTACAGATGAAGTATAGTATCCTGCAGTTTTGCTAACAAAAGGATCTTTACGACCATATTGGTATAACATTGTACCATCATATCCGTGTGCAGAGGACATATAACTTGTTTGACCAATATATCTATCAAGCATATCGCTAGTAGGACTATAAGAAGTCATCCATAAATGCCAGCTCCAAAGTGTAGTGCTACCTTTTTTAACAGCATATAAAGCATTACAATAGTTTGAATAACCAGCAGGAACTACAACCTGCATAATTTTCACACCTTCATCGTTAGTTACCAATTGAACATCCAAACCGCTTGTTTCTGGATCTGTAGAACCATCATTCCAAAGTTGAGAAATTGATAGATTTGCACGATCTGTATCATCATTAATTTGATTACTACTATCATAGCTATAATCACTCCAGAAAGTATTGATACGATTCTCAATAGGGAAGTGATAAACACGCTCCAAAGAAGAGTGTGGATTTATAATATAACAGTTAGACTCACCACCATCGCTTTTAAGCGTATAATCGTAACTATCACTTGTAGGATCTTTATAATTAGGATCACCTTGCTCAACATAATCACCAGTAACGACATTATAGTTGTAGTAGTGCGATGCCTCTAGCTCTTTTGCTTCTAATACTACTGTTATGCTCTTTGTTTCACCACTGTCGATATGTTTAACCTCTGCATTAAGAGTTATATCCTCTGCATTTTGAGGAACCATCATAAAATAACCTGTTTCGGAAGTTAAATCTCCTGTATTATTGTCAGAAGTTACTACATCTATTTCTTTTTCTAATGTACTAGCATTCCAAACATTATATCCCCCAAGTACAGATGAAACCGATGATTCATCATCTGTAGAAAGGTTATATATACCACCATATTTATAGTTAGTCATCTTAAGCGATTCGATAACATAATCACCCGATGCTGAAAACGAAAGAGCAGTAAGCGCAGGTGCAAACGATAGGTTAACCACTGAATTTTCGCCTGCTTCACGTGTATCTGTTGCAAGCATTAGGCTTGGTTGCGATTCAATAGTTAAATCGTTAACTCCATCTCCATCAGAATCTTTATAAGAGTAATAAAATAAAGTTAAGTGCGTACTTGGACTAGTAGAAACAGTTAAAAAATCGCTAATCGAACTACTTCCCTCAGGTTGCTGCGCCGACACGCCATAAAAACGAGTCTCACCCTCCGTTGGAAATTCATAAACAGTTTGATCCTCGTTAGATTGCTTCCAAGTAGAACCCTCTTTCACCATCTTCACCCCACTCATAAACACTCCATCTACACTATTATATCCATAGACAGTAAATTCAGTAAAAGTGGTATTATCATAGAGCGCACCCTTAGTAGCTACACCCGATGTAGGCATAACCATCTCGGCATTGAATGTAATAGCATTATTTTGGCTATCACCCCCAATTACCTCCTCTTTCTCCATGCTACACGAGCCTAGCCCGATAGCCATAGCAGCCGAAAACAACGCAACCGCTGCATTTCTAAATAATCGTAGATTTAATTTCATATCATTTATAATTTATAATTTATGCGGATAAAGGTTTGAAATTTTAAGTTATTTTTCTAGCTTTTTCTCAAAAACTGTTTCCGCACACAGTAGTAGAGACGTAGCCCTGCTACGTCTAAAATCGAATTTTGCAAAGCAAAATGAGCTTACGTAGCAATCAAAATTGAATTTGCCAAGCCAAATTCAAACCCAGACGTAGCAGGGCTACGTCTCTACAACCGAGCAATCAATTGAAATTCATAATTCATAATTACGCATTACGAATTACGCATTACGAATTAATCGTAATCATAGGGGCAATCAGACCCTTATGGTTTTTGAAGAGTAAAGATTATTACAATTCTGTTATACATTAAACTGGAAGTAAATATTTAACATTTGCATTTGCATATCCTGCGAATTCATAATCTAAACTACCACTATTATTTCTTGTGAATCTATAAAAAGAAGATGTAACATTTCCAAATGTATCATTGGGATTACCACACAACCACATTGCCGACTCAGACTCATTATAAGAACCATAACTAGTACCAGTGTATGAAATTGTATTGAAGAATTTAATACCATACCATTCATCTAGGTAATAATCATTGTATCTAATAATCATATAGTCATAATAATCTCCATCATATTGATCCATATATTTATAATCAGCAACACAATAACCATAAGGAGATGGGTCGAATATAGATTTTGAACGATTATTTGCACCTGCAGTATATTTTTTATTTTTATCACCCCAGATATAATCTTCTGTAGCTAAACCACTTGCACACCAGCTGTGAGAACCATTTGAATAAGCAACTGTTGGATTTTGAATACTAGATTGTACTGTAGAAGTACTACTTATAGTAAGCTCACTGCTTGTAAATGGATCTTTACGACCAAATTGATATAAAGTAGCACCATCAAGCGAATTTGTTGTTTTTTGACCAATAAATCTATCAAAACAAGTTCCTGTTGGATTATAAGAAGTAACCCACAAGTGCCAGCTCCAAAGGATAGTGCCATCTGCTTTTTTAACTGCGTAAACAGCGTTACCTGCTTTACTGTAGCTAGCAGGAACTACTACTTGCATAGCAACTTCGCTATCAGCACCTTCTACAAGCGTTACACCTAAATCAGTAGTACCATCGCCAGCAGCAGCAATCGAGCAATCTGACCAAAGTTGCGCAACAGTTAAAGTTGAAAGATCGTCAATATCGATTGTATTAGCAGATACATTGGCATAGTTACCCCAATAATCATTGATACGACCTTGAACTGGGAAGTGATAAACACGCTGAGCAGTAGTAGGATTTACAATATAACAGTTAGAATCGCTATTACCATCACTTTTAGTTGTATAATCATCACCCTCAGCTGGTGCTAATTCTGGTGTATCCTCTACAAACTCACCTGTAGATAAGTTTACTGTGAAGTAAGTAGCTGATTTTATCGAACTATCAAATTGTGGCAAAGTATAACTTACCTCTTTGGTTGTTGTGCCGCTTTCGTCAGTATGTGAAAGTGTTGCACTTACTTTGATTTCGTAAAGGTAAAATATTGATGGCAACATTAGATAAGCATTCTCATTCTCATCATCTACATTTACATAACCACCATCGACTGTTACACTTTTATTAGCATCAAAATCCCTAATAGATGAAGTAAAAGCTCCACTATTCCAATAATAGAAACGAGATAGAACAACATTACTTACAGTAAGTTCATCGATAGTATAATCACCATCAGAGGTAAAACGCAAAGCATTTGTATGTGGTTTAAATTCAAAACTTAAACTACTTCCATCACTAATATCTGCATCAGTAAACATAAAGCTAGGTTGATAATCGAAATTATCAGGAGTTGTGTATTGTGCAGCTAAATAACCAGTATAGTTTGTTGGCTTATTAGTGGTATACTTAGTAATAGCAATACCTTTTTCAGCCAAAGTAACATCACTATTTGTTTTATCAATCGGAGCTTGTGCAGAGATACCAAAGAATTGGTTCTCGCCATCAGTTGGAGCGATATACGACACACCACCCTCTGGCATCCAAGAATTATCGTTCTGTTTTACGATTTTTACACCATCCATAAACCAATCTACCTCGCCATCATCAGAAATATTTGCAGCGTAAACATAGAACTCAGTAAAAGTACTGTTATCGTATAGTGCACCTTTAGTATCAACACCACTAGGGTCTACCATTTCAGCATTGAATACAATCGCTTCACCTCCTTGAGCACCCAAAGCAACATCATCTTTCTCCATACTACACGACCCTAAGCCAAGAGTAGCAACTAAAGAAAGCGCAACCAACGCACCCCTTGTTATTTTTTTGAAAAATTTTGTATTCATGTAATTTTTACATTTAAATAGGTTAGGGGAACCCTAAAAAACAGAGATACAAGTCTCCATTTCTTAGAAATTCCCTAAGAGAGATCAAAAGATCATAATTCTATTAAAAAATCTTAAAACCACTCAAAATAAAAAACATTATTATTATTATTCAGTAGCTGTAGCAGTAAGCTCACCGCCATCTGTCCATTGAGAACTTTCAGATTCCTCAACCTCAACACTAATTTCTACGTTAGGGAATGTACCTGTGTTGATAGTATAGGTATGAGTCATAGCATTTTTCCAATCTTTTGAACTAAATTCTAAAGTTTTTTCTACTGTTTCACCATTATCCTCAACTTCAGCAATAATAATAAAATTCGCAACTGTTTGAGGCACTACAAATATATATCCATTATCCTCAATTAATTGAACAGCATTAGCATCAGCTTCAGGAGCTTCAATTTCCTTAATATCAACATTGAACGGTTCTGGTTTTACTCCATAATTAGTCCATGTAGTTTCACCAAAATCATAATAACCATCATGAGCAAAGTTTTTAATACTTAATGAAGTTATTTTATAATCACCTTTCACACTGAAGTTAAGAGTAGATAAACCAAAGAAAAAATCAAGATTAACAGCTAAACTTTCAGTACCTTCTTCTAAAACTGTAGGGTTATTTAACAATAAATGTGGGTGTTTTGTTATATCATCAGGCATTACATAATTTAACTGATGATGATCCTTTGAGAAAGTAATTCCAGTTTCTTTTGGTTCAACTTCGCTAAAGTCAGCATAAGCATAAACAGTAGTTTTACCAGTCGTTGGAATTTCATAAGCTTCTGTTGAACTCCAAGAAAAAGTTCCATCTTCCATTAACACTACATCAACATCAACATCTAACAATACCCAACCCTTAGCCCAGTTGTATGCTGAAATTTTAAAATGATCAAATTTTTCAGCAGAAAACATTGTTCCACGAGTTTCAGGAGAAATTGTAGCAGTAAAAGTAACTTCTCTGGTCTCATCTGTCGAAATAGCTTCACTTTTTTCTTGACTACAAGAAATTGCAAATAAAGGAGCTATTAATAGTAATAGTGCCTTTTTAAAAATAAGATTGATTTTCATATGTTTATATTTTGATTTTCAATTGTCATATGCAGCTCACATAATTTAAAAATAATCATCCCTTCGGGTGAGGTAAATTATTTTTAAATCATGTTCGGTTCATAATTAATTATTTTAAGTGTAAGGGAAATTCTAAATTATGAACAAAATAATAACTTAGAATTTAGAATTTCCCTAAATGTTATAGTATGATAATTTATACTTAGTCTTATTAACCTTGATTAATATCGGCATAAATATTATCCTCACCTTGGCCACTATTTGTACCACCAGTTTGATCAACTCCAGCAGATCCAGACCCTTCAATTTCTATATCAATTGATATTATCTGAGTAGTTTCTCCACATGTCGCTGTAATTACAACAGTACCATCTGCAACTAATGTAAGCAGACCAGTTGTTGCATTAATTGTAGCAACGTCTGTATCATCAACCGACCATGTAACTGTTGTATCAGTTACATTATCTGGAGATATTGTAGCAGAAAACTCTTTAGTAGAACCTTGTGCTCCTTGTAAGCCAAGATCTGAAGCATCCGAATTTATATATAGAGTTCTTGTTGCATAGATATAGATAGATTCCGCTACAACAGGAACAGCATCAAAAGTATAAGTGTCAGATTTTGAAACATCGTCAGCTGTTGCAGTTACTTGGATTGTTACTGAAGTAGAAGTTGTTGCAATTGCTTCAACTACGAAATTATTACCACTTCCTGATGTGTTAACAGCAGCAGAACCATCAGTTACTGTCCAAGAAATTGTTGGAGTATCAGTAGTTGCAGTTGGATCTAAAGCATAAGAGAAAGTGTGTGAAGTACCATATACTAATTTATCATTTGCAAGATCTTCATTAATAATAATTACTTTTAGAGGATTAATAACATTGAAAGTACAACTACTTGATACATTATTTTCTGATGTAGCTGTTACTGTCACTTCACCTGTTTCAGTTGCAGTAAAGTTACCATTTTGATCGATATTACCACTAGTAGCTGACCAAGTAATACCTGTACCAACATTAGCACCATCATTTAGTGCAGCAGTAAATGTATGATTAGGACTATTAATATCTAATGTACTGATTGTTTCTCCGATAGTTACAGAAGTAACAGAAATTTGTTTTTCAGAAACTGTGATTTCTTTTGAGTATAACACGTTACCTTTTTCGTCTGTAACAGTGATAGTAGTTTTGCCTGGAGCAAGAGCTATTACGTTACCATCTTGGTCAATAGTAGCTGCTGATTCATTTGATGAATCAAATGTAAGTTTTAGACCTTCTGGGTCTGTTGTTAATTCTAATATTGCTTCATCGCCAACTTCCATATCATATAGATCTGCAGTTGGTGTAGCAGAATTACCTTTTACTGCAACATTACAAGAAGCAGACACACCAGATTTAGAAGTAAGAGTTACTGTCGCAACATCACCTACGTTAAGACCAGTTACAGTTGCAGTACCATTACCATTATCTACAATAGAGATTAAATTACTGTTTTCTGACCAAGTTAATGTATCGTCTTTATCAGCATCAGGATCTGCGTAGGTTACATCAGCAACAAGAGTAAGTGTTTTACCTACGTAAACTTCACTATCTTCAGCACTAATTTTTAGTCCTGTTACATAATTATCGATATTATCATCAAAAGGATCTACAGTACCACCTTCAACGTCCTCTTCTTCTTCGTCCCAGTCAACGATATTAGCTTTTACAAGAACCTCTGTTACATCGAATGTAAGTTGGTAGTTGTATGCTTTACCTTGAGCTAGAGTACCTGCAGGAAGAGTTACTGTGTAAGTAGACTCAGTTACAGAGTGACCTTTTCCTAGACTAGAGTCGATAGTTACGATATCGTAAACGATTTTAACCTCAATACCACCTTCTAATAAACCATCTTCTCCAGCAGGAGGAAGTAGGAATAGGTACTCGCCATCTGCAAATAGAGATGAATAGAGGTGTTGTGCGATAGGAATTGCAACACCTTTTTCAGTGTAACCACCAAAGTTTAACGCAGTTGCATCATCCATAATAGAAGCAAATGAGTAGTCATCAGCATCTGAAACCTCCCAAGTACCATCTTGCTCGTGGTTAGATTTATCGGTATCAGTTGTAATAATGTTGTGAGTATAGATACCTTTTGTGTAGAACTCTTCAGAACCTACAATATCCATACTTTTTACTACTACGTATGATGCACCATCGCCATCTGCGTTTGCACCATAATCTACGTTATCAACATTTACATTAGCTGAGAATGTGGCACGTGTAAGCTGGTGTTTAAGATTGAAAGTAACTCTCTCTTGTTGACGAACCATGTCCATGTTTTGACCTGCTACAAAGTCAATCATGTCTGCTGCAACTGGTTGTAGAGTAAATTCTGTCTTTGGAAGACCTTTACCTAGGTTGCTTTTGTACTCAGCATTTACACCGTTGCCAATGTTATTAGCATCAACATAAGTTCCATAAGGAGCATGAGCAAAGAAAGTCACCTTGTCGTTTTCCTCGTTTGGCCAAAACTTGATTGGATCGTATGTCCAACCAGTGTTAATACCATAAACTACTTCTTGGTTGTACATAAAGTCTGGAACAAAACCAGCACCCCATGCAGACTGACCAGTGTAGTAAGCAGTAAGACCGAAACCGCTCTTTTCAACTGCATCTTGGTCGAAAATTTGACCTTTTGTTGATTGACCTACATAAGTACCAACGGTAATTACGTCAGGGTTGGCAACGTTTACGTCAGTAACATCGCTCTTGGTGCAGGATGTCATAGCTGCTATGATTCCTGCGAAAAATAAAAATTTTTTCATGTTGTTATTTTTAAAATGAAAAGTTGCTATGTGTTTGTATTTTTTTTCTTATTGCTTTTGGTGATGTTGAATCTAACGTCTCTACTGAGTTCGGCAAGGTTCGATCCTAACATCTGTAATCGAACTTTGTTTAATTTTCTTTGTTCGGTTTCTTTGTTCGGTTACTTTGTTCGATTACAAACCGCCATGACCTAACGTCTCTACGGGTTCGGTAGGGTTCCATTACAACGGAATATCTATTTCATCATCCCAGTCGTTTACGCTTACATCAAAACCACCTGAGCCGAATGATGTATCAGGAAGCACTACTCCACCGCCACCATCGTCAAAACCACATATGCACAAAGGGATGATTTTATCAAGTCCCATTTTCTCCTCTCCATCGTAAACTTGGTCGGTAACTCCATAGCTGAAAGCATCTGCTGGTGGAGTTGGATATATTAAACTACCTTCGTATTCAGCTTTTAATACAAACTTACTTAGGAAATTGTAGGTAGGATTGTAGTCGTGATGTAATGGACCTATAACTCTTACACTTCCGTCTACATAACCATCTTTACCATCTTCGCTCGTTATATATTTGCCTGTAAGGTCGAAACTACCAGAAGTTTGCATTGCTGAATATTCAGCTGGAGCCATTATTACCGACTCACTCATGCCGCTTATCACTCCCGAAGCACTAGCTGCACTATTTAGGTTTTTAACACAATGCTCGACCGTAACTATATGGGTCAATCTTTCTGGATATAAAATAACTAACTGTGTAAACTCTTCGCTCAGACTATCGAAATCGCTCTTTGTAATATTAGTAGCTAGCACTTTTGATGATACATCATCTTTTACAAAGAAATATTTTTCGTTTATCTCTCTTTGACACTCTTGTACACCCTCAATTTTTTGAATCATATCTAGCGTTACAACAAAAGGTTGGTCTTCTGGTGATCGCCATGCTGCTAAAAGGTCGGGTTCTAGGCGAAGCTCTCTGCCATCAACCTCTACAGTCTCTCCTTGTGAGTTTAAATAAGGTTTTGTGTAATATTCGAATGTTTCAAATTTATCAGTACCTCTAAAACCTACATTACTAGAAAATTCTCCAACGGTTTTGTTGAATACTAACACATCGTATACTCCAATCGGTGCTTCTATATAGTCGAACACTGGGTTTGTCAATCTATACTCTATTGGATCGCCTTGATAGTCACTACCCTCTCGTGGAAACAACCAAAGAGATGCACTATACAAATCATCATCAGGATCGTTGTCAACATACATTAGGGCTTTCTCCTCCCAATTGATAAGAATTGGAATTAGAGCTTTGCTATAGTAAAATTCCTCTAACCTTTGACGGTGACAACTAGAGGTAAGCAGCAATAGTAGCAGTGAGAGTAGTGTTGTTATTTTACTTATCATCTTTTACTCCTTTCTATTTTTTTTGTTGTTAAACAACATCCACACTAGCGACACTTTCGCAGCTGTTGGACCAAAGTATAAATAGTTTCCGGTTGAACGGCGAATTGGATGCCAATTAGAATCGACTCCTGCACCAAATATTGCGTTATAATCTCTATAATCGGTTTGCATATAACCTGCACTTAAAGAGTATTCCAACCTTAGAGTCTCTTTTTTATTAATAGTATGAGCATAACCTGCACTCAATCCAGCAGTATAAAATTCGCCTTGAACACCATCAGCATCGTACTCAAAATCGTACTTTCCTCCGCCACCATATATTCCTGCGAACCATCCTGTTAGCTGCGGTTTATCTTCTCTATCACCAAACCAATAACGAGCCTCAAGATTAGCAGTAAGCAATTGTAAGCGGTGTCGTTTGCTATCTTCTCTACCATTATCTATAGTCCACCATGGGAAAATCCATTCACCAGCAAGCGATATTCGCTTGCCAATAGGCACCTCTGCACTAACATTTAATACTGTTAGTACATCGTAAAGCATATTGGTTTTTAATGCAAATAATGGATTACGTTCTTTTTCACTGATTGGTTTTGGCTCTTCATCTACTGGTTTTACCTCTTCTTCTACTGGCTCTTCATCTACTGGTTTTACCTCTTCTACCTCTTCATCTACTGCCTCTTCTACTAGTTGTACCTCTGCAATTTTTTGTGGAGCTACATCACTTATAATAAAATCCTTGCTACATTTCTCACCATTTTCAGTGTACCACACTATCACTGTAGTTCTATCGAGCTGTTCAAACATATTTCGCTCCATATATCGGTAAGCTACTCCATTACCTATCTCTTTTAGCTGTAGAGTACGTGCAATTTCTTGTGGAAACCAACATTCGTCGGGATTTTCTCTACACCACTTCCTATCTCCCTCTTCTGTTAGACGATCTAAAACCTCTTTGCGATATGGCATATTACTACTCTCAACCATATCTCTTAACTCCTGCCAGATTATCTCTTTTTGGCTTACATAAATTAGAGAGTTGTCGATACCAGTCTCTGAAATAATATAGCGTCTTATCTTTTCTCTCTTGTCTTTCAAGATATTTCTCAGCGTGACATCACCTACAATAACAGGTGAAGTGTAGCTGTTAACCTCGATTAATTGGATGATAGTAGAACCATCGGCTTGCAATTTTTTGATAAATGCGCACGTTTCGCTAAGTTTATCATTAGTTTGCTTGTAATCAAGGTTTACTGCACACTCTGGAACGATCAAGTATATATCTGACGCCTCCTGCCTAATCAAATTCTCACTATAACCGTGAAAACTAAAAAAAAGCAATACTAAAATGCTAATCTGTCTCTTCATATATATTATATGCTCTTATATGTTGATGCAACTAAATACGGTATGTAGTAGTTACATTAATTCAATAATTATCTCTTGTTAAGAGAAAACAAGAACTATAATCCTTTGATAGTTAGACTTATAATTAACAATCCTTATAGGTATTGCTAAACATCCGATAGAAAAATAAACTTACAGTTGTCTTTTTATTGACAAAAAGTGCTGAGTTTTATTATTTTTTATTATATTTGCATATTCTTGTTTTCTCTTAACAAGAGATTACATAAATTGCTAAACATTTTATCCCAGCAGCTTCAAAATCATACGATTTGCTTTATCAACTACTGCGGTATCGAGCGATGCAAGGTAGATTTGTGTTGTAACCTCAGAATCGTGCCCCATCCCTTCTGATATTACTGATAGCGGTACATTTTTACTCTTTGCCACTGATGCCCACGAGTGACGTGCAACATACATTGTTAGTGGCATTTGCAGAGATAAGAGTTCTGATAACTTTTTGAGCTGAATATTTATCTTTGCCAACTCATTTTGATAGAAGCGTCTCTCATTTTCTACTTTTTTGGTGATAATTGGCATTAGATAATCGGTTTCACTCTCATATTTTGAT
>JAWXTR010000090.1:0-12582 GCA_044433365.1 Rikenellaceae bacterium | reverse complement strand
TGAGATTTTTTGCTATTGAATCGAAAATATAGTGGTTCTATATTGAGATTTAATAGTGAAAAATATCGCTCCAAGAGTGCTATTAAGAATATGGCAATAATTGTTTTACACTACTTAAAAACTAAACCCTAGCCTTTAACCTCTAATCTCTAATCCCTAACCTCTAACCCCTATTTACAATTAACCATAAGCTCCAAATCCTTCAAACTATTAAATAGCTCCATTGAAGGCTCAACTTTGGCAACTTTTGATATTAAAGAGAGCGTTACACGACTTTTTCTATCTTCTATTTTAAAGGAGATAGGCACTGTACCGCTATTTTTTGTAACCGTATTGGTTATAATATCTACCGATTTTGGCGTAAGCGAGTCGATAGGAACTGTAACTACAATCTCCTTAATTAGTCGCTCTTTTGCCTCACGAAGAGTCATTATAGAGTTGATTTTTGGGGTGTATTCTGGCGAATTTTTAAATCTCGGAGCGATTCTACCTCTAATCATCAATTGATACTCCGTGTAGCAATAAGATCGAAACTGTTCGAAATCCTTGCTAAAAAGAGCAAACTCATAGTTGCCTGTAAAGTCCTCAACTGTAATTCGTCCATAAGCATCACCCTTTTTTGTGGTGCCATTATATACATTTGTCACCATTCCACACACCACAAACTCTCTATCTTTGATAGGTTCTGTATTTTTTAGTGACTCCAATTCCATATTTGAAAAATTGTCGATTACTATACGATGTGTGTCAAGCGGATGGGCTGAGAGATAGATACCTACAAGCTCTTTCTCCTTATTTAAAGTCTCTAGCTGACTCCACACCAAATCGCCACTTGGTTTTGGTCGCTCAATCGCAATTTCATCCATTATATCGGCAAAAAGAGAGTTAGCAGAGCTAGATGAATCACTCTGGTGGTTATTACCATACTTAATTAACGATTCAATAAAAGTAGCACCTTTTTTATCTTGTGAAAATAGTGTGCAACGCTCAAAATCTATCATACTATCGAAAGCTCCAGCCATTGCCAGATTTTCGATTGTTTTTTTGTTTACTGCTTGCAGATTTACACGTTCCACAAAATCGTAAATATCGATATACTCACCACCTCTTTTACGCTCATTGATAATAGCGATTGTAGCCGCTTCGCCAACACCTTTTATCGCTCCAAGTCCAAAACGTACATTCGACTGCTTGTCTACCGAGAATTTTACGTAGCTATGGTTTATATCTGGTCCCTTAACCGATAGGTTCATACGCTTACACTCATCCATAAAGATACTAATCTTCTTAATATCTGATAAATTTCGACTAAGAAGCGCAGCCATAAACTCAGCAGGGTAGTGTGCCTTCATATAACCTGTTTGATACGACACGTAAGCATAGCAGGTAGAGTGACTTTTATTAAAGGCATAGGATGCAAACTTTTCCCAGTCAGTCCAAATCTTTTCGCATATCTTAGGGTCGTGACCGTTGTTTGTAGCACCCTCAATAAACTGCCCTTTCATCTTATTTAGAGTCTCGATTTGCTTCTTACCCATCGCTTTACGGAGTGTATCGGCTTGACCCTTTGTAAAGCCAGCCAATTTTTGCGAAAGAAGCATCACCTGCTCTTGATATACCGTAATGCCATAAGTATCCTTTAGATACTCCTCCATAGCATCTAAATCATATTTTATAGGGGTTAAACCGTGCTTACGTTTAATAAAATCGGGTATATAATCCATAGGACCAGGACGGTATAGGGCAGCCATTGCAATCAAATCTTCAAAACGGTTGGGTTTAAGCTCACGAAGATACTTTTTCATACCAGCCGACTCAAATTGGAATAGACCAGTGGTCTCACCACGACTATACACCTCGTAGGTTTGAGCATCGTCGATAGGAATTTTGTCAATATCTATCTCAATTCCTTGCGAAAGTGCCACATTTTCTACTGCATCCTTTATAATAGATAGGGTTTTAAGCCCTAAAAAGTCCATTTTTAGAAGTCCAACATCCTCTACATGCTTGCCATCATACTGAACCACAAAAAGTTCGGCATCTTTGGCGGTAGATATTGGAATAAATTTTTCAAGGTCGTCTTTACCGATAATCACACCGCAGGCATGAACACCAGTTTGACGAACCACGCCCTCAAGTTTTTCTGCAAGTTGCAAAGTTTTGCAAATAAGAGGGTTTGTCGACTCTCTCTCAGCTGCAAGCTCTGGAACATCCCTAAAAGCATCGGCAAATTTTGTTCCTGGTTTCTCAGGAATCAATTTTGCCAATCTATCACTCTCTTGAAGAGGTAATTTTTCCACTCGACCAACATCACGAATAGCCATCTTTGCAGCCATAGTTCCGAAAGTGATAATATGAGCAACACGTTTTTGTCCATACTTATCTACCACATATTTCATAACCAGCTCTCTACCATCCTCGTCAAAATCAATATCGACATCGGGCATAGAGATACGCTCAGGATTCAAAAAACGCTCAAAAAGCAGGTCGTAGGCTAGTGGATCGATGTTTGTAATCCCTAGACAGTACGCCACAACCGAACCAGCAGCCGAACCACGCCCAGGCCCTACAGCAACGCCCATTTCACGCCCTGCACGGATAAAATCCCAAACAATCAAGAAATAGCCAGGAAATCCCATTTTTTCGATAGTTTCAAGCTCAAACTCAATACGCTCAATGCGCTCACTACCCATATCCTCTCCATAGCGAGCTATAGCCCCCTCATGTGTGATATGTTTTAGATACAAAAACTGCTTTGCAATAGGAAATTTTGCTTCACTATTAAATTTTTTATTCCAACTATTATTATTTGCTAAAGTTTCTAGCTCTTCAACGCTGCTACAGCTATCAATCTGCTCAAATATAGCCTTAGACTCCTCCTCCAGCTCTGCTTTTTGTTCTTTGTCTTTTGTGGCAGAGATTGTGCCTAAAAAAGTCTCCTTAAACGAGCGTTTTAGCTCATTTAAATCTATTTCGAAACTCTCTGGAAGCGGAAAATCGGGCATATATGCAGCGTGAGAGAGAGAATAGTTTTCAATTTTATCTGCAATCTCTTGTGTGTTTGAAATAGCCTCTGGATAGTCGGCAAAAAGCTCCACCATCTCGTCACCGCTCTTTAGGTATTCGCTACCGCTATATCGCATACGTTTTTCATCGTCCAAATCTCTACCTGTACTAAGGCAGATAAGATGGTCGTGCGCCTCTGCATCATCTGCGTTTATAAAATGTGAATCGTTTGAGGCGATACACTTTACTCCGCATTTTTTGCCTAATTCTATAATATGACGATTAACATTTTTTTGCTTATCTAGCAGAGTACCATCTGCCTCAGGATTTAGACGAGGGTGCATCTGCATTTCAAGGTAGTAATCCTCTCCAAAAAGAGCTTTGTAGCGATTAACTGTATTTTCAGCCTCCTCAAAATTCTCCTTCATGATATTTTGTGGAACTTCACCACCTAAACATGCTGAGCAGCAGATTAAGCCCTCATGATGCTCCGAAAGTAAATCCCAGTCGATACGAGGATTGTAATAAAAACCATCGGTATAGGCGTAAGATGCTAAAATTGCAAGATTGTGGTAGCCTACACTATTTTTTGCAAGCAAAATAAGGTGGTAGCCTCTATCCGAACGTTCGTTTTTTGTATGTCTACTCTTTGGCGCAATATACACCTCACAACCAAGGATAGGTTTTATCCCCAGTTTATTTGCCTCTTGATGAAATAGCTTCACCCCAAACATAGAGCCGTGGTCGGTAATTGCTATCGACTCCATCTCTAGCTCTTTCGCTCTTTTTAAGAGTTTTTTAATATCGGAAGCACCATCAAGTATGGAATATTGTGTATGTACGTGTAAATGAGTAAATTGAGTCATTTCTTTAGCAGTTCTATTTTATTATACAGAACAAAGATACATTATCTTTTTTTATTTTTACCATACTTATTAAAAGAAAATAAAAAAGATAATGTATCTTTGTGCAGTAGAAAATTTTAAGAATCAATATAACTATGGCATTACAATGCGGAATTGTTGGTCTACCAAACGTCGGTAAATCAACTCTATTTAACTGTTTATCAAGTGCAAAAGCACAAGCGGCAAATTTTCCTTTCTGTACAATCGAACCAAATGTTGGGGTGATTACTGTACCTGATGAGCGTCTAACAAAATTGGCATCTATTGACAAACCAAAAGTGATTGTTCCAACTACTATCGAAATTGTAGATATTGCAGGTTTGGTAAAAGGTGCATCGAAAGGTGAGGGTCTAGGAAATAAATTTCTTGGAAATATTCGCCAAACCGACGCAATTATTCACGTTTTAAGATGTTTTAATAACGACAATATTACCCATGTTGACGGTACTATCAACCCTGTTCGTGATAAAGAGATTATAGATACTGAGCTTCAGCTAAAAGATTTGGAGACTGTCGAAAATCGTATTTCTAAGGTTGCTAAACAGGCAAAATCAGGTGGTGATAAGGCTGCGCAACGTATCTACGATATTCTTGTTCAATACAAAGAGGTGTTGGAGCAGGGTCGTTCGGCTCGTTGTGTTGAGCTTTCAGCTGAAGATAGAAAAGTGGTATCAGACCTTTGCCTACTTACCGATAAACCAGTACTTTACCTATGTAATGTAGACGAAGCTAGTGCAAAAGATGGCAATGAGTATGTCGAGGCAGTTCGTGAGGCTGTAAAAGATGAAGATGCCGAAATTCTTATCGTTGCAGCAGCTATCGAGTCAGAAATTTCTGAGCTTGAGAGCTACGAAGAGCGTCAAATGTTTTTGGAAGAGATTGGAATTGAGGAGTCGGGTGTTAGTCGACTAATCAAAGCGGCATATAGCTTGCTAGATCTTGAAACATACTTTACAACAGGTGAAAAAGAGACTCACGCTTGGACCTACAAAAAAGGTACTAAAGCTCCAGGTGCAGCAGGTGTTATTCACTCAGATTTCGAGAGAGGTTTTATCCGTGCTGAGGTTATCAAATATGATGATTATATTGCGTTAGGAAGCGAATCGGCTTGTCGTGATGCTGGAAAAATCGGCGTAGAGGGTAAAGAGTATGTAGTGCAAGATGGTGATATTATGCACTTTAGATTTAACGTATAATATATTAAAATTATGCAAAATAGAGAAGTTAGAGTTCGTTTTGCTCCAAGTCCTACAGGAGCACTTCATATTGGAGGTGTAAGAACTGCACTTTACAACTACCTTTTTGCTCGTCAAAATGGTGGTAAATTTCTTCTGCGTATCGAAGATACAGATTCACAACGTTTTGTGCCAGGTGCAGAGGAGTATATTATTGAGTCGTTAAAATGGTGTGGCATTGAGATAGATGAGGGTGTTTCGGTTGGTGGAGAGCATGCTCCATATCGCCAAAGCGAGCGTCGTGAGATTTATCTAAAATATGCTACTGAGCTTGTAGAAAATGGCTGGGCATATTATGCTTTTGATACCTCTGAAGAGCTAACAGAACTTCGTTCGAAATATGAGGCTGAGGGCAAAACTTTTGCCTATAACTATGAGGTTCGCACCTCACTTCGCACTTCGCTTTCTATGGATAAAGCTGAGGTTGAAGAGCTTCTAAAAACTACAAACCATTGGGTTGTGCGCTTTAAAATGCCTGAAAACGAGGAGATTGCAATGCACGATTTAGTTCGTGGTGATGTTAAAGTAAATAGCTCTACACTTGATGATAAGGTGCTTTATAAGGCAGTTGACAAACTACCTACCTACCACCTTGCAAACATTGTCGACGACTATCTAATGCAAATTTCGCATGTTATTCGTGGTGAAGAGTGGCTACCATCGCTTCCGCTTCACTTTATGCTATATAAAGCATTTGGATGGAGTGAAAAGCAGCCTCTATTTGCCCACTTACCTCTTCTTATGAAGCCTGATGGCAAAGGAAAACTAAGCAAACGTGATGGCGACCGTCTAGGTTTCCCAGTATTTCCACTATTTTGGCAAGCACCCAATGGAATAGACACTGCTCGTGGTTATCGTGAAGATGGCTACCTTCCTGAGGCGTTTATCAATATGTTAGCCTTATTAGGTTGGAATCCAGGTAACGACCAAGAGATTATGTCGATGGAGGAGATGATAAAACTTTTCTCAATTGAAAAATGCGGAAAATCTGGCTCTCGTTTCGATCCAGAAAAGGCAAAATGGTTTAATTCGGTATATATTAAATCTGCCGACAATGCTCTTCTATCGGAATTAGTAATGCCACAAGTAGTAGAAAATGGCGTAGAAACTTCTATCGAAAATGTAGAGAAAGTTGTGGCTTTAGTAAAAGATAGAGCTTCGCTACTTACCGATTTTTGGTCGTTAATGTCGCTATTCTTTGTAGCTCCAACAGCGTATGATGAAAAGGCAAAGAATAAATTTTGGAAAAACGACAATCCAAAATCAATTGCAGCTATAATTGATATTCTTGCTGGTGTAGAAGAGTTTACTGCTGCGATAACTGAGCCTTTAATCCACGCTTATATCAAGGATAATGCACTTTCAATGGGTGGGGTGATGAATAGCTTCCGTTTGGCGATTGTGGGTGAGAGCAAAGGTCCGAGTATGTTCGATATTATCGAAGTGTTGGGCAAAGATGAGACTCTAAGACGTCTTAATAGTGCTGTTGCTGTTTTAGGTGTTTAAGGGCACTTCTAAAAATTGGATTGTCAATATTATTTCCCTTAGAATTCATAGATTTTAAGGGAAATTTTAGATATCGTTGTTAAATTTGCCCAAAATTTGCTATAAAAATATTTTTAAATGTTGTTTATTAGATAAAAAATAGTACTTTTGTTGAATGTTTTTTGAAAAAACAACTTTAATAGCTATATTTACACCGCTTTTAACTTGTTTAATCTATAGTTAAAAGAATAAATAGTATGGTATAATTTTGGAATAATTAATTTAAAATAAAAGAAATTAGAAATGAAAAAAGTATTATTTTCAGCAGCTGTAATCGCTGCTTTAAGCTCATGTGGGGGTTCAATTAAGAGTGTTTCATCTTTAAACAACACTCAAGATTCAGTATCGTATGCTTATGGTGCTTACGTAGGTGAGAGCTTAAAAACTATGTTTGCTGACAACGAAGATATGAACGTTGAGACATTAGCATCAGGTATCAAAGCTGCTATGGCTGGTGAAGCTCTTGTAAATCAAGAAGAAATCAATGCAATCCTTCAAAACTACTTCACAAACGTAAAGCCTGCTAAAGATGCGGCTAAAGATGCTAAATATATGGAAACTGTATTAGCTGACAATAGTGGTGCAATTCAAACAGAGTCTGGTCTTGTATACAAAATCATCGACGAAGGTGATGTTGCTAACAAACCTATCCTTGCCGATACAATCATGACTCTTTACACTGGTACTTACACTAGTGGTGAGGTATTTGATTCAACTGAAAGCCGCAACAATGAGCCTACTCCGCTTGTATTAGGTAGCGTAATCAAAGGTTTTGATGAAGGTGTTCAAATGGTAGGTAAAGGTGGTAAAATCAAACTTTGGATTCCTGCTGCTTTAGCTTATGGTGATAAAGTTATGATTTTCGATATCGAAATCGTAGATGTATTAAAACCTGCTAAATAATCAATCTTAGCAAAGATTTAATGTTGTATATAAAATAGGGTAAGTATCAAAATGGTACTTACCCTATTTTATATTATTAATGCGGAACTTTAGATTTCCCAATGCTTGGCACATTTACCTCAGGAATAAATTTCCTTAAATTAGCCTTGATTTTAGCATATTTAGGATTATTTGCAATATTATACCACTCATTTGGATCGGTTTGGTGGTCGTAAAGCTCTTCACCTCCATCAGCATAGATAATATAACGATAGTTACCATCTTTTATAGAGTGACTATTCTGCTTGATTGTTGTAATTGCAGGAATATCACGTTTTTTATCGGGGTTTTTTAGTTGTGCCACAAGTGAACAGCCCTCATTTAGTTTATTTTTCGGAAGCGATGCAAGTTCTACTAAAGTAGGATATAGGTCAAGCAGACTAACATTCTCCTTACACCTTGTGCCAGCTGTAGTAACACCTGGAGCAATAACAATAAGAGGTACTCTACACGAACGTTCCCAAAGCGACATTTTGCTATAACGCATTTTTTCTCCTAAATGCCAACCATGGTCACTAACAAATACTATAACAGTATTTTCTTTATCTGGATTGTTTTCAATAGCCTCAACCACCTCTCCTAAACAGTCGTCGGCATAGCTAATGCAGGCTAAATATGCCTGAACAGCCTCTTTCTCTTTTCCAGCAGCTTTAATTGCTCTATATCCATGAGCACTTGAGGCGTAGCCAGTAAGAGCTAAACCCGATTTAGGTAGGTCGTAGACATCAAAATCGTTGTAAAGAGGCTCGGCAATACTCTCTAATGGGTGCATATCGAAATACTCCTTAGGAACATACCATGGTAGATGAGGACGAAATACGCCGCAACCAATAAACATCGGAGTATCATGCTCTTTTACTATTTGCTCGGCTATCCACTTACAGGTTTTGTAGTCAGAGGTGGTAGTTTTGTCGTTGTCAAGTTTTACCCAATCTACAATTGAATCTTCTACTCCATTGCAATTCACCCCTTTTGTGTAATTTTTAGGAAACATACCTCCTCTATCAAGTTTTTTTTGATAATCCCACGATTGAGGGTCACCCCACGCTCCATCGGCATGGTGAAATATTTTTCCTAAATTTATTGAGGTGTAGCCATTGTTTGAGAAATATTTAGGAATTGTTGCAATATCTTTAATGTGTGGTGAGTCTCTTAAAAACTCTGTGTTTCCGTAAACACCCGACGAAGAGCTTCTTATGCCTGTCATCATAGCAGTACGAGAAGCATTGCTTACAGGTGCAGCACAATAGGCATTTTCAAAAACAACTCCCATTGATGCCAATTTATCCATATTTGGAGTAATTGTATTTGGGTGTCCACCGAGAAATCCAACCCAATCGTTTAGGTCGTCGACAGCAATAAAAATCACCTTTTTAGGCTGTTCTTTTGCTTTTGCTGTGGCAAAAAGCGGCAGTAGTATAAGCGACGTGCTTATTATTTTCTTGTAGTTTGGTCTCATTTGTTAAATTTTAAAGGATGTGTTTTTAGGGGAGTTTTTATCAAGGAAAGTTATCATTATAAATTTACTCGATAAAAACTCTCCAATGTTCTTACCAATTAGTTACTTCAACTTTTTTGCTATAATCAAACTGTTTACCCATATATGGATATTTATCAAATTGCTCGCCTTCGCCTAACATTCTTGGGTCGCCACTTTCGATAAGCTCTTTTTCCATCTGTTTGCGAAGTTTGCTTTTAGTTTTGGCATAGGCCAAATTATCGGCAAGATTATTCATGCAGTGAGGGTCGTTTTGGATGTCGTAAAGTTCCTCCTCTTGGCGTTTGCCAAATGCACGTACAAAATATTCATAATCGCTATCTTCTGGTTGCAGAGATGTTAAATATGATTTTGATGGCGATGGATCGCAGTTTTTGTAGTCATATTCTGGATTACCTACAGGCCATAATTCAGGTTTTATATTATGGATATATAGATAATCAGCTGTTCTTATGGCTCTAACAGGATAGGCAAGGTCGGTTACATTTTCTGAGGCACGACCAACATCGTGACGCTCTTTGCAGATTAGCATGTGGTCACGAGATTTGTCGACTTGACCGCTTTTTTTAGATTTTAAAACATCTAAAAAGCTACGACCTGTCATCTGCTCATGAGGCTCTAAACCTGCTGCTTCCATAAATGTTGGGGCAACATCTGGAAAGCCGATAAAATCGGTAACGACTCTTCCTGGCTCTGTTACTCCTTGCCAAGATACAATAAATGGCACATGGAAGCCCTCTTCGTAAATTTGCCCTTTAATACGAGGGAAAGGCATGCCATGATCGGAAGTGACTACTATAATAGTATTTTCTAAAAGTCCACGCTCTCGAAGCGACTCAACCGCTTTGCCAATATGAGTATCAAGCCACTCAACTTCAGCTAAATAATCTAAAAAATCGCCTCTTGTTATATCGTTATCAGGTAAAAATGGCTGAACTTTTGCCTCAGCAAGGTCGTAACCAGCCTTTTTCCATGAATCTTTTTCATAAAAACGGTGTGGTTCTAGTGTGCCAAACCAGAAGCAAAATGGCTCATCGCTCTCTTTTTCATCCAAAAATGCGTTAAAATTGGCACTATAATCGACATTTCTTATTCCTTTGTATGGAACTTCATTTGTAATATCATTATATACTGGTCCTGCTGGATTATCTTTTGAGTCGTACACCCCAGGACCCCAACCTTTGCCTGTGTAACCCACATGGTAGCCGCTCTCTTGAAGTAAACTAGGATAGAATTTGAATTCTGAAGGGAAGTGGCAATAGTGGTTTGTTGCCTCTTTTAGCTGCCAACTATATTTGCCTGTTACAAGCATTGCTCGTGATGGTGCACTCTTTGGGTTTGGGGTAAAAGCGTTATCGAAGCGAACGCCATTTTCGGCAAGAGCATCAATCGCAGGCGTTTTTGAAAATTCATAGCCATAAGTTCCAAAAGTCCACATAGAGGCATCATCTGCAATACAAAAAAGAATGTTTGGACGCTGATTTTGCGAAAAAGCAGCGACTGCAACCAGTGAGCCTGCTGCTGTTAGTAATGTTTTACAATTCATATTAAAATTTAATTAGGGGGATATTTGCATTATTCAATAACATACTCTACCTCTTTAAAAAGATAGCTATTTTTGCTGCTATTTTCTTTCTCTACAATTAACTCGCCTTGCGTAAGTACATCTACAATAGTTCCTGTAAACTCTCCGCTACAATCTTTAAATCGGTGAGGTTCATTGTATCGGTATAGATAATTTTTATACTCTTTGTCGATTGTCTCAAAATCATCGCAAGCTAAAATATTATAAAGTTTGTTGAAATGGAGAGCAAATCCATTTAAAATTTCGTTTCGGTTCTGCTCCTGACCTAAGATATTATATATCGAGATTGGATTTGGAGCATCGCTAATAAAAGTTTGCTGATTAATATTTAGTCCAACACCTATTACCGATTTTTGTATACCACCCGAAGATGATAGTATATTTTCGATTAAAATTCCGCAAATCTTTTTATCTCCAACATATATATCGTTAGGCCACTTTATTTTTGGAGCAATATCTAAATCCTCTAAAGTGTAGACAATAGCAAGCGAAACAGCCTTTGAGATGTAGAACTGCTCGGAAGCCTCCATAAATTGAGGCTTTATTACAAGCGAAAAGGTAAGATTTTTGCCCTCTTCGCTCTCCCAACTATTTCCACGCTGTCCACGTGCCTTGGTTTGCTTTTCAGCAATAAATATAGTCCACTCTTTTTCACACTCATTTGCTAAGTCGTTGGTAGATGTAACTGATTCATTATATTCTATGCTAATCAAAATATTATTTTTTAAAGGATAATTCAAAAAGAGTTAAAATCAAATCAATAGAAGTTTCTTTTTAGAGGTTTCCAAAGTTATTATATGCCTTATTGAGTACAAATATACTTAATTTTAATAAAAAAATGAAAAAAATACTGATAAAATTTGGAAAATATAAAAAACGTACTTATATTTGCACCATAATTCAAGGCATAAAATAATCTATACAGTCGAAAGACTGATAGGGGATTTTATGCCTTTTTTTGTGCAAATTCTGCACAAAAATGTGTCATAATTCCAAATTAATGTTCTTTGACGTTTTTAAAAACTTCAAATTAATTACTAACAGGGAAATCCAATTAATGAATTTATGGCTTATTCCTCAAAATCTGTTTTCGCACGCAGCAGTAGAGACGTAGCCCTGATACGTCTAAAATCGAATTTTGATAACATCCTGTAGAGACGTTGGGTCTTAGCGGTTTGTAACCGAACCAAAGTAAATAAAATTGTAATTTTCAACAACAGATTTTGAGAATGAACCAGATTTATTCGATTTTTAGGAGTTCCCAAATTAAAAATTTAAATTATGATTACAGAATTTTCAGAAAAATGGTTTGAACAGCCAAAAGGTATTAAAGTACTATCAGTAAAAAATGGAGAACTTAAATTCAACACTCTAGCCGATGTTGTAAATTATGGAGAAAGTCAAGGAATTTACTACGATGAGTATGCTGATAATGATAAGATGTCACGCTACTATTTAGAGTTAGCAGAGCTAATGAAAAGAGAAGGACGCAATAAAATGGCAAAATTATGTTATTTCGAATCGTTTCGTTTTGCATGGGCATGTTCGAACGAAAAGCTCTCGGGAGTAAAATCTTATGATGACAAAATTACAATCGACCCTTATCAAGTTTATAAGCAAACATGTGAATTTCTTGTTAAAATTAAAGATAAGGCGGGGTTAAAATATTTTAAAAGCAACGAATTTTGTGAAGTTAATTTGGAAAAATATTTTATGGAAGTTCTAAAATCGGATAAAACCAATTATTAAGTAGGGTAAAATAATTATTGGTGTATTTTTAATAAGTAGGGTAAAATAATTATTGGTGTATTTTTAAAAGTGCTATTGGAGATGAGATTTTTTGCTATTGAATCGAAAATATAGTGG
>JAWXTR010000089.1:0-12691 GCA_044433365.1 Rikenellaceae bacterium | reverse complement strand
TGAGATTTTTTGCTATTGAATCGAAAATATAGTGGTTCTATATTGAGATTTAATAGTGAAAAATATCGCTCCAAGAGTGCTATTAAGAATATGGCAATAATTGTTTTACACTACTTAAACACAACGCTATAGCATTAATAATCAAACTCAACAGCCCCAGTATAGATACTAAACACACCGCCAATAATCTTAATTTTACCCTCTGCCTCCAAATCAGCCAAAGTTTTGCTACTTTTTCGGATATTATCTACCATAACATCTACATTATAGGCTACTGCTCTGCTTTGAAACTCTTTGGAAAGTGGATCGCCTCCATCGGCTGCTGCTAGCTCTACGGCAGGGTGAATTTTGTGCATAAGTTCGGTCAAATTACCATCTTCTAGCCCTGCACAAGCAGCATTTACAGCACCACACGACTCATGACCTAATACCACAACGACCTTACTTCCAATATACTTACAGGCATACTCCATGCTTGCTAACATATCTTCATTTACAACATTTCCAGCCACACGAGCGACAAAAATATCGCCTATGCCCATATCAAATATAGTTTCGACAGGGACACGTGAGTCGATACACGATAGTACAATAGCTTTGGGAGCTTGTCCAATTTCAGCCGATTTTGCAAGCTGCGCTTGAGGGTTGCGAATGCGCATAGAATTAGAGATAAAATTTTGATTTCCCTCTTTTAAGAGTACCAATACTGAGTCGGGAGTGAGCAGCTCAAGTTCCGATGATTTTAATATTTTGCTCTCTATTTGTTGAACTGTTTTTTCGTTTTTTGAATTGCATGCCACTGAGGTCAATAATACAATAATTGCAAAGATAATTTTTTTCATATTTTTGATTGTTTAAAATTTTATAAAGATAAATTTTAAACAAAAATTAGCCCAATATTTATTTTATTCTTATAAATTTTTTATATTTTTCATTAAATATGAAATTTATGAAAAATTTTATATTCAATAAAAAATAGTAAATTTTCTACCAAATTTGTATTATAATCTACAAATAAATAATTGTTCAAAATTTTGTAGATTTGTCTATTTACAATTAGTAAAAAATATATAATATATTGTAATTTAAAACGTTATATATTATATATTACCGGATTGAATTTGCAAACAATATGAAAATTTACAAATCAAATACAATAAATAAATGTATAATAGAAATTTATAAATTATTAAAAATATGAAGTTTAAATTATTAACAGCAATAGTTGTCACTGCATTAGGTGCTTCAAGTTGCACGGGGCAAACTTATAAGCTAAATGCTACAGGGCAAACGCTTAGTTATGATGAGCAAGGAAATGTGCTAAGTTCGTTGAAAGATGGAGATAAACTTTATGGTCAAGATGCTCATTATCTCAGCGGTGTACCTATGTCGTTTAAAGATAATGGCGATGGTACAGTTGTCGACCAAAACACAGCTCTTATGTGGCAACAAACACCTCCTATGGAGGGAATGACTTGGGCTGAGGCTAAGGAGTATTGTGAGAATCTGGAACTGGGAGGCTACTCAGATTGGCGACTTCCTACATTAAAAGAGTTATTCTCTATCAGTAATTTTGAAGTGGGTTGGCCATACCTTGACACCAACTTTTTCTATCTTTCTAATGGTGAAGTTACTAAAGACGAACAATATTGGGCTGATAACAAGTATGTTGGTGAGACAGTCGAAGGGCGTAATGATGCAGCATTTGGCGTAAATCATGTTACAGGACATATAAAAGCCTATCCTGCTGGCTCTAACATGAGAGAAAGAGGTGGTAAGGGTGACCAGAATGGTAATGAGCGAGGGCAACGTATGCGCCCCGATGGCAATGGTAATGATAATGATGGTCAACGTCCACCGATGAGAGAAGGTGGTGAAAATGGAGAGCATCGTCCACCGATGCAAGGCGATAGCTTAGCTCATGGTCAGCATCCACCAATGAGAGAAGGCGGTGAAGCAGGAGGGCAGCGTCCACCAATGCAAGGCGACAACCAAGATGGTCAGCAACGCCCACCAATGCGTGAGGGTGGAGATAATAACGGTGCAATGGCACCTCCTCCAGGTGGTGGTGGCAATCGCCCTATGGGAAATCCAATGGCTAAGCAGGTGAGAGCAGTGAGAGGTAATATTTATGGAGAAAATAAATTTGTAGATAATGGCGATGGTACAATTTCTGATTTGGCAACAGGTTTGATGTGGGCGCAAGCCGATAATGGTGAGGGCATTGAATGGGTTGATGCACTACCTTATGCTGAGGGTGCAACATTAGCAGGTTATAGCGATTGGCGACTACCTAATGTTAAGGAACTACAAAGTATTGTAGACTATTCTCGTGCTCCAAGCAGTAAGGGTGTAGAGGCAGCAATAGATCCTATTTTTAGTTGTACGCCATTTGTTAATGAGGCTGGTGACGACGATTTTGGTTACTACTGGACAGGAACTTCTGCTTGCTTTACAAAAGGTAAACCATTCTATTTTGCATGGTATGTTGCATTTGGTCGAGCAGTAAACAATAATGGAGCAGATTTTCATGGTGCTGGAGCAGTTCGCTTTGACTCTAAAGCCGACAATAATATAGCTGTTGAAGGTGGTGAGGAGCGATACTACAACTTCGTCCGTTTGGTACGTGATACATCTAAAAAATAGTTTTAAAATAGCAATATAAGCAGATTGAAAATAGTCAAGGGAACTTCTAAAATCAATCATTAATTTCCTATAAAAGAAGGTGACCCAAAAGCACCCATTTTAAACAAACAACCCTTGTCACAGAGCTTACGACAAGGGTTGTTTGTTATTTTCAAGGACATTTGAGTCATCCTCAAATTTTCTATAACACCAAATTGAAAAGATAACCAAGCAAGACAATAAATAGCGTAATTGTGCCGAAAAATATAGCTATCAGTTTCCACGTCATCACTTTTTTAAGAAGTGTTGCCTCAGGTAGTGAGAGACCCACAACCCCCATCATAAATGCTATTGCTGTACCTAGTGGTACACCTTTTGCCACAAAAACTTGGATTATTGGCACTACACCTGCCGCATTTGCATACATCGGAACAGCCAATATCACTGCAAGTGGCACACCATACCATCTATCGGCTGCCAACTGCTCAGTAAAGAAATTTTCGGGAACATATCCGTGCATTGCGCCCCCTATAGCAATACCTATAAGTACATAAACAAGCACTCCACGAACAATACTCCAAGCATCTTTCAAAATCTGAGGTAGTCTATCTACAAAAGAAGTGTTGTTTTGACTCCACTCTTCTTGCTCAACAGTTGCATTTTCTTGTATCTGCTGCACCCAAGGAGATAGATATTTATCGAGTTTAAATCTTCCTAAAACATATCCTCCAACTACACCTAAAACCACTCCAGAACCTGCATATATAAGGGTTGCTTTTACACCAAATAGACCTAGAAACATTGCAACAGCAACCTCGTTTACAAGTGGTGAAGTGATAAGATAGGAAAAGGTCACACCTAGCGGAATACCCCCCTTTACAAACCCTATAAATAGAGGAATTGAGGAACAAGAGCAAAAGGGTGTAATAGCTCCAAATATTGATGCAAGAAGATATTGTAAGCCATATAATTTATGACTAATCAGGTAGTTTCTAAGCTTTTCTATCGGAAAATAGGCATTTATAACCCCCATTATGGAGCTAATTAAAAATAGCAGAAGAAGAATTTTAATTGTGTCGTAAAAGAAAAAATTTAATGCTGCTCCAAGATGTGATGCAGCATCAATTTCAAATATATCGTACACTAGCCAATCGGCAAATTGTTGTATCATTTTGATTATATAGTTTGAGGGAACTTACAAAATACTGATTTTAAGAGATTAAAAGTTATTGTGCATTATTCACAACGACAAAAATCATTAGCTCCACATGGACATGAAGGCTCTTCCATCATATTTTCAACCCAAAGCTTGTGAAATTCACGACGAATCTCGTTGCGCACTCTACGAAATTCACTTTTTATAAATTCAGGGGTACCTACAGCGTGTGATGGATCGTCAAAACCGATATGCAAGCGATGTTTTACCTCTCCTATAAAGGTAGGGCACGACTCGTTTGCACCCCCACAAACTGTAATTACATAATCCCACTGCTCGTTTAAATACTTTTCGACTGGGTCGGAGGTGTGGTTTGAAATATCTATTCCCACCTCAGCCATCGCCTGCACTGCGCCCTCATTGAGCTTTCCTGCTGCTGCAGTTCCTGCCGAACAGACCATAAGATTGTTATCAAATGATTGCAAAAAACCGTGTGCCATCTGGCTACGACAGCTATTGCCTGTACATAAAATCAAAACTTTCATAACTAAAAAATTGTTGTTATTAATAGGGAAGTTCCCTACAATCGTTTTCGGTTGCTTTATAAATAAAATATTATACCATAATAAATTCCCACCACAATAAATATTAATGCAACAATAAGTGAAAACCACTTTTGAAATATCTTAATACGGTTATATAGCTTACCTATCCCACCAACACTATATGCCAAAACCCATGCCACAATAATTACAGGTAAAGCTGTTGCAATTGCAAACACAACTGGCATAAAATATCCAGCTGTTGAAGCTGCTGCCATAGGTATAAGCATCCCAAAGTAAAAAACTCCACTTGTTGGGCAAAATGCAAGTGCAAACAAAACACCTAGCAGTAGCGCACCAACACCTCCTCGATTTTTTAGTTTATCGCCAGCCGAACCATTAAACCCAAAGCTCGGCAAGTTGATTTTTTCGCTAAATAACATAAATAGACCTATCAGAATAAGGGCAGGAGAGATTAATAACTCACCATATTTAGATATTGTTTTTTGAAGCTGAAAAAAAGAGGAGCCTTCACGGACTATAGTAATTAATATGATACCTAAGATAGTGTAGCTCAAAATTCGACCTAATGTGTAGAGTATTCCACCCCAAAAGATTCTACGACGAGACTCTAAATCACGGCTAATAAATCCGATAGCAGTAATATTTGTTGCCAGGGGACAGGGTGAGACTGCAGTAAGTAGTCCAAGTAAAAAAGCAGTAAAGATAGGTGTTGTACTACTATCGAGTAGAGATTGTAGCCACTCCATTATTTCAACATTTTTTCAATTGACTCTTTTAAATTCTTTTTAAATTGCTCAGGCTTATTTCTAGCATATCTAAAACTCATTGCAGTAAGATTCTCAACCTTTTCACCTTTTACAACAATCAATGACGAGCTGACTACCTCATATTTATCAGCAATTTTTTCGCCCTCTGCTGTAGAAAAATCTATGGTTTTTATCACTACATTATCGTTACCCAACTCCTCGACAAGCGAAGCTGCTTGGTCGCCAATTGCTATGCAAGTTACACAACGCTGTTTACCATGCAGATACAACACCTCTACTTTTGTGTTCTCTACGCTTTTCTCTTGAGAGCTAAAACATATATTATCACTGTTTTTAGCAGTTGCAACAGTTGCAGATAATCCAATTGCAACTAATGATACTAATATTACTATTCTTTTTTTCATCATTTTTAAATTAAGAAGAATTAAAAATCTAACTTTTAGAAGCTAAATCTATTTAGGGGAGTTCTAAATTCTGGATTTTGATAGATTTTAGAAATTACCTTAATAATGCTGTTATCTCACTTTTTGATAATTTCTTACCCGACGAAACCACCTTGCCATCTACAACCAACCCTGGCATAGAAATAACATTAAAATTCATAATCTCAATAAGGTTTTCAACCTTTTCGACTGTTGCATCAATATTCATCTCTGCTACAACCTCACGTACACTCTGCTCTAATGCTTTGCATTTAGAACAACCAGTTCCTAACACTTTAATTTCCATTTTTTCTCTGTTTAATAATTATTATTGGTAGTTCGCAAAACTACGAATATATTTTACAAAAAAAATGCCTCTATTTATTGCAATTTTTTTTTTCGTTATCAACCGATTCCATAAGTGCATTAATTAGCTCTTTAGCCTCTTTCCATGCCGCCTTATTGATACAATACTTCACCTTAGGTGCTATAATTTCACCCTGAATAAGTCCTGCATTTTTAAGCTCCGTAAGATGTTGAGATACTGTAGCTTTAGCTATCGGCAATACCTCGTGAATATCACCAAAATAGCAACATTTTTGATCTGCCAAAAAGCGTACAATCGCCACTCTTGCAGGATGTGCCAAAGCTTTCATATACCTTGCTATCTGTTCTTCGTTATTTTTGTACTCTTTATTCATAAGGTAACTTCTGTAGATATTAAAATTGCAATGTACTATAGGAAACTTCTAAAATCTGACTTTTATAGTTTTCATATTTCTTATTTATGTTCGCAAATATACGAACAAAATTTTAAAATACAAAAAAATTATTTAGTTTGTAAAATAGATAATTATCGTTACCTTTACTTTTTGAAAATAAAATTAATAATTATGGATGATCACTACGAGTCATTTATGGATGACTATAACTACTACATGCATACAGGAGAGCTAGCCGAATATTTTGAAGATGAGTATGAAGAGGAGGAGGAAGTTGAAGAGGTATATCAGCAACCATTTCAAGATGTATACAACAATCAGCAGCAACAGATAACACTTGATTTACCCCTAACTTTTACAACATCTAAAGAAAATGGGAACAAATATTACATGTCAAAACAAAAAATAAAAGAGCTAAAAGAGCTGGTTGAAATATATAATAATAGACCAGCTGCAAAGTATAGAGTTGAGCTTAAAAGCTACACATTCCGTGATATGGGCTATCGGTTATCATTTTTTATGGAATTTATTGCTATAAAAGGGAAAAAAATAAAAGATTATCTTACAATAAATATCGTTTTATATGATAAAGATAACGATATATTATGCAAGAAAGATAAAGCTATAATTGATAGCGACTTTGGCGGTTTTGAAGTATTCGAATTTGAATTTTACGACATTAAACCATCAGAAATAAAGCGTATTGTAATATATTATCAACGAGAAAGTTAGGGTAACTTCTAAATTCTCTCAAAATCCAGAATTTAGAACTCATTTTTTGCTTTTTTGAGCTGAATACGCCAATAAAGGTTTGAAGAACTTCCCTCCATTTTTTGCGAGCGAAGTCGTGAACGAAAGTGAAGAAAGTTTTTCATGCCCTTTATTCGCATAAATATATAATAAACGAAACTTCAAAATAATCATTTATAAGTAGTGTAAAACAATCATCAAAAATAATATCATATTTAATATTTCTACCTCTTGCAGTAAATAGTTATGCTCAAGATAACCGCCCAAATATCATATTTATTCTTGCCAATGATATGGGAATTGGCGATGTGGGCGTATATGGTCATAAGTTGATACCTACACCAAATATCGACAACTTAGCCAAGAGCGGAATAACCTTTACAAACCACTACAGTGGCTCAACTGTCAGTGCACCCTCTCGCTGTGCTCTACTTACAGGTAAGGACACGGGACATGGATATATAAGAGGAAACAAAGGTGTAGAGACCGATGAGGGTTCGTTCGATTTGCATCTTCAAGATAGTGAGATTACAATTGCAGAGCTTCTTCAAGATAATGGTTATGCACTTTTGTGCAAAAATGGAGGTAATCAAAAAAACTATATTTAACACTTTTTAGAAAAAAGTGAACAAAAACACGCCTTCATTGCTCTTCGAGACAATGAGCGCACAATTTTTTCCAAAAATTGTGAGAGTGGTTCGCAAAACCATATAAATTTAATTTACAGGCAATTACGTGCCTAAAAAACTTGCTAAGTTAAGGACAACCCCAAAGCCTTTAAAATATACAAACAACCCTTGCCACAAGCTATGTGATAAGGGTTGTTTGTGTAAAATTGTGTATTTTTGGATCACCCTCATTAATTTAAAGGAGAAGAAAGCTCAATATCAATAAATCTAAACATACCACACGCAATATCTATCTCAACGCTATTTGAACCATTATAATCAAATGTATTGCCATCTAAAATATCTCTTACTGCTATAGGTTTTATAGTATTGAAATGAACTTTTACCTTTGAGTCAGATGGATTTAAAAATCCGCCATCTACAAGGGTAAGTCGTAGGTGGGTTGGGTCTACTTGAGCTACAACCCATGCTGCTTTACCACCACCCTCGAGAGATTCGACAACTACTGGTAATTTTTTAGCACCCTGCTCAATATCCTTTTTTACTTGTGTGTAGAATTTATCTGCTTTAAAACGTTGTTTGCCATCCTCTGATATATAGTCTACACCATCGGTGATATACTCTTTCAAGATATTTTTATATATTGGGTGTAGTTTGTCGACCATCTTCCCTCGAGGAGCATCTATATCGGCAAATGGACCCTCTTGAACAGGAGTAAACAACACCATACCATGAGGGTAAGGAGGGAGTGCATTCTGACGACGATCTACAATTCCAGAAGCAAACGTTGAATAGTCCCAAGGTGTAAGAGCACCGCCAGGCCACGAGCCATTCATGTGGCTAAATACTTTAGGATTTTGCTCCTCTTTCTCTTTATCAAAATAGCTCGTCCACTTATTATTTTCAGCTTCATAAATAAACTCGTCACTAGGCGAGTACATACTAATATGTACAGGATTGATGCTAACTATCTCATCACGTTTAGGAACAAATAGTGCCTCTTTATCTAACATTTCCAAATATAGTGATTCGTGGTAAGGGTTCATATATGCGTTGTGCATATATTTTGCACCACATGCAAGAGAGTAGATTGTCTTTCTAAGAAAATGATTAGATAGCTTCTGAGATGAAAATTGACGTGAACGGTCGAAACTAGAATCGTCTCTCGAACAGCGTACACCCCAGCCATCCACGCTACCCGATAACCATAGCCCCATACGGGACATTAAGCTTAAATCTTGTGTCTTGTCGGTAGTCTCCTCCATCATAGGAATCATAACGTCGGCAAATTCACCCGATAAAACTCTCTCCCACACTGGAGTATATATTGGACCTTGAAAAAATACATCCTTAGCTCTCAATCCAACTTTTCCACCTATTTTACGAAGATGTTCAGCAATTGGGAAGATGTGATTGTCTAATACAAATTTAAAATCATCATCATGATGGTTCATTTCTGGCCAAATGTAGATAGTTTTTTTCTTTCCATTGTTGTAGCCATAGTTTGCAACATCTAAAAGCACCTCTTTTGAGTAGTATAGAGGGTCGTTTCCATGCCCTCCCCATGTACTAATACCTGGATTGCCTTCATAAGATGATATATATTGTTGGCGTGACTCTTCAGAAGTCAAAACATATCTATTTCGACTATCTCTTTTACTTAAAAATCTGTTGTCTTTATAAAGTGGTAATCTCCAAGATGGATCTTGAAGTTTGCCCCTACACCAAGGGCTTGCAAGAAGCTCTAAAGCTGCATCGTTACTAAATTTATCAGTTCGAGGAAGCCCTATTCCTTCACATCCAACTACCTGTACAGGCTCTCTTTGCCATTGAGGCTTTTTAAAGTTTTGAAGGTTTTGCTCGACTATAGCAAATGATTTTTTGATGGCTGCAATCTTTCCAACAGGCTCTAAAGCCTTGAAAGCATCTTCCCAACCCTCTTGCCAAGTGTCTACAATATATATACCACTACCGCCATCTTGACTACTAGCAAGAGCTATTTTACCCTCACCAAGTGGGCAAACATCAAAGAATGAGTAGGTCGTACCAACTGTTTTTTCGGCAACTTCACCGCCCTTTTCAGGATAGAATATAAGCTGATTAGAGGTTAATACCGTGTAGTTAAACCCTACATCCTTTTTTGGTAATACAAATGTTTGGTTTACTCTATACGACACCCCTGCTAGATACTCTCTACTTACTGTAATTCTCTGGTCTGTAGCTTTAGTATATGTATCATCGCTAAAGCTTACAATATTTATGGTATTGTTGTTAAGTGTCGATGTGCCATACATAATTTGATACTTATCGCCCACTTTTACCACCCTCATATCACCTAAAGGATGGTTTGTGTTTAATTTTTCGCTTGTGTAAATGGTCTTGTCTTCTAGTGGTTTCATTATGAATAGCATACCAGTGCTTTGCATGTGATTATTTGAACCATGAATAACTAGTAAATCAGAGCCATCTTGCAGAGGTAGTGGACGTAAAAAGTTGGCATTATGTACTTTGTCGGCTGGACGGTCGTTTATTTCGCCCCAAGGCATAATATTTGAATATTTTGAACTATGAATAGTTTTGACTTCCTTTCCTTTGCCCGAAACGTAATAGATATTACCAGAGTAGTCGCCACAAACTACATAAGGAGTATGCTGGCTATCTTTTACAACAGTTACAGCATACATTGGGGTGCGATGAACTCCATTATAGGCGGAAAACTCCCATAAAATCTCACCGTTACTATCTAAACAATATAGAGTTCCGTTTGCATTAGCTGCTAAAATTTCGGCATCACTATCACCAATAATATCTTCACACCAAATATCGTGAATCATAGTTCCTACGCCTGTTTTAGTATGCCATGCTATTTTACCCTTACTATTAATTGCAACAATATCTCCATCGTAAGCACCACCTATAAGTAACCCACCTTTAGATGTTGTAGCATTTCTAATTTTTATAATTGTAGCTTCTGCATCAAATGATTGAACAGGAGTACTATCGGCACTACAAGAGCTACAACTAATTACTGTAACAAATAGTGCAAAAAATGATTTTTTTAAAGTAATTTTTTGTTTCATAATTTTTAGGGGTAGTTATAAATTTGGATTTTTAATATATTTGCCGTAAAGTTATAATTTTTTATATAATAAGTAGGGTAAAATAATTATTGGTGTATTTTTAATAGTGCTATTGGAGATGAGATTTTTTGCTATTGAATCGAAAATATAGTGGTTCTATATTGAGATTTAATAGTGAAAAATATCGCTCCAAGAGTGCTATTAAGAATATGGCAATAATTGTTTTACACTACTTAAACCAAAAAAGCATATAGGGTAACTTCTAAAATTTCTAAAAATCCAGAGCTTATTATGGTTAGATATTTGTAATGATTGTATCAATTTATTACTTTTGTCGTAAAATTATGGATATGTTTAAAAAAATAATTAATTCTACACTTTTCAAGCTAATTGCAGCTGTTGTTTTAGGGCTTATTTTAGGACCTTATGCAAATAGTGAGGTAATGAATGTTGTGGTGACTGTAAAACATCTATTCGGACAGCTAATAATGTTTTTTGTTCCACTTATAATCCTTGCGTTTATCTCATCATCAATTGCAAAGATGGGTAAAGTGGCATCAAAACTTATAGGTATATCGCTTTCGCTTGCCTATCTTTCATCTATAGGAGCAGCATTTATGGCTATGGCTCTAGGTTATGGTATTATTCCAAAATTATCCATAATGGCTGCTACTGAGGCAGTAAACCAAGTTCCGCCTCTTATTTTTGAGCTAAATATACCGCCTGTAATGGGGGTAATGACCGCTTTAACTCTCTCTATTATGATAGGTTTATCGGCAATTTGGAGCAATTCAACAACGGTAATAAATCTACTCGGAGAGTTTCAAAAAATGGTACTTCTACTAATAAACAGAGTACTTATCCCTATTCTTCCAATTTTTATTGCCGCTAATTTTGCAATCCTTAGCTATGAGGGTGCAGTAACGAATCAGCTCCCTGTTTTTATAAATGTTATGGCTCTTGTGCTTATAGCTCATTTTGTGTGGCTTCTGATACTCTATACTTTTGCCTCAATTTTTACAAGAAAAAATGGTTGGGAAGTTGTAAAATATTACGCACCACCCTATTTTACAGCAGTTGGAACAATGTCGTCGGCAGCAACTTTGCCTGTATCATTAAAAGCTGCTCATAAATCGAAAGTTTTAAGTGGTAAAAGTGTAGATTTTGCAATTCCTATTTTTTCGAATATTCACCTTTGTGGCTCGATATTAACCGAGGTATTTTTTGTAATGACAGTTTCTCAAATTCTATATGGTACACTTCCTTCACCAGCAACAATGGCTCTGTTTATCATGCTTTTAGGGATTTTTGCAATTGGAGCACCTGGCGTACCTGGTGGCACTGTAATAGCTTCGCTGGGTATTGTAATCTCAATTTTAGGCTTTGATGAGGCTGCTACAGCTCTTCTACTTACTATCTTTGCTCTGCAAGATAGTTTTGGTACTGCATGTAATGTTGTTGGTGATGGTGCACTAACCATGATTATTGATAAATTTAATGAAACTCCACTTCATAAAGATTAGAAAATCATGAGAAAAACAATATGCCCTAAGTGCCAAATACCAAATTTCTATCTGAAAAGCTGTTGTAGCAGTGATATTTTACCAATTTATGTAACCAAAAATGGCGAAATAATTCCCAAAAATAGAGAAACTAGTTTAGAGGGATATGATACGGAGAGTATCTACTGTTTTGGCTGCTCTTGGAGTGGTTCGGTTGCATCTTTGGTGAAGCGGGGGTAATATTTTCAAGAAGTAAACGTTTTTATAAGGAAATCGCTGAGTTTTCACTCTGGGCTTCGCCCCGCTTTTCATAAAGTGGAAGAAAGTCCTTCAAACCTTTATTGGCAAAAAAATCAAAATTATAATTTTTTATTTAGGATTAGGCGCATAGAGCGCACTATATTTTAAGGCTTATAGCTTGGTAATGTGACACATGAATATTTAAACTTATAGACAAACCGCATTAAGCCCA
>JAWXTR010000088.1:0-12784 GCA_044433365.1 Rikenellaceae bacterium | reverse complement strand
TATATAGAGGTGTGGTATAACCGCTCTAGAAGACACTCAGCACTAGGCAACCAGACGATAACAGAATTTTGGAACGATATATTTTGTATTAACAAAAAAGTTGCTTAACTTTGTCTGCATCCGGGATAGGTAATTCCAGCATTACAGAAATTGCTAAAAAAACAGGTTTTTCATCGCAATCTTCGTTTATTCATGTATTTAAAAAGGCAGAAGGGATGCCTCCTACTAAATGGAAGAAGCTTAACATTACCATTAATTAGGTATAGTTTTGCGCTTTAAACCACCATTTTAAGCTATTGCAAAAGTCGTAAAAAAACATTACTTTTGTCGAGAAATTATAAAGAGAAATATATGTTTAAAAAAGGTGTATGGAGCAACAGTATAAATGTTGCCGACTTTGTTAGCGTAAATATCACCCCTTATCTGGGCGATGCTTCATTTCTTACAAAACCAACTGAGCGCACAATGCGCCTTTGGAATATCTGCTTAAAAGCATTAGAAGAGGAGCGATTTAACGGTGGTGTTCGCTCATTCGACAATAAAACTATCTCTACTGTAGTATCTCACAATGCTGGTTATATCGACCAAAACGACGAATTAATAGTTGGTTTACAGACCGATGAGCTGCTAAAACGTGCAATTAAGCCTTTTGGTGGGATTAATGTAGTGGCAAAGGCTTGTAAAGAGAATGGTTGTGATGTAGATGAGAGAGTAAAAGATATTTTTACACACTATCGCAAGACTCACAATGAAGGTGTGTTTGATGTGTATACCGACGAAATCCGTCTTTACCGTTCGTTAGGCTTTCTAACTGGACTTCCTGATAATTATGCTCGTGGACGCATTATTGGCGACTATCGCCGATTGGCTCTATATGGCACAGACCGCCTAATTGAGGCAAAAAAAGCCGATTTAAAAGGATTGGTTGGCAAAATGGACGATGCCAAAATTCGACTGCGTGAAGAGGTTGCAGAGCAGATAAAAGCTCTGGGTGAGATAAAAACATTAGGCGAAATTTATGGTCTCGACCTATCTCGCCCTGCCCAATCGGCTAAAGAAGCTGTGCAGTGGGTATATATGGCATATCTTGCAGCTGTTAAAGAGCAAGATGGGGCGGCTATGTCGCTTGGTAATGTTTCTTCTTTTCTCGATATTTATATTGAGTATGATTTAGCAAATGGCACTATAACAGAAGAGTTTGCACAGGAGTTAATCGACCAATTTGTAATGAAGTTACGCATGGTGCGCCATCTTCGTATGCAATCCTACAACGATATTTTTGCTGGCGACCCAACTTGGGTTACTGAGTCGATTGGCGGTCGTTTTAATGATGGTCGTAGTAAGGTTACAAAAACCTCTTTTAGATTCCTGCAGACTCTCTATAATTTAGGACCTTCGCCAGAGCCAAATATGACAGTTTTGTGGAGTCCTAGGCTTCCAGATGGTTTTAAGGAGTTCTGTTCACGTGTTTCAGCCGATACTAGCTCAGTACAGTATGAGAACGACGATTTAATGCGTACAGTGCGCCATAGCGACGACTACGGTATTGCTTGTTGCGTGTCGTATCAAGAGATTGGCAAGCAAATTCAATTTTTTGGAGCACGTACAAACCTTGCAAAAGCTCTGCTTCTTGCTATTAATGGCGGTCGTTGTGAAAATACAGGTAGTGTGGTTGTTGAGGGTATTCCAGCACTGAAAAACGATGTATTGAACTTTGAGGAGGTTATGGCTAACTACGAAAAAGTACTTATCGAAGTAGCTCGAGTATATAACGATGCAATGAATATTATCCACTTTATGCACGACAAATATTACTACGAAAAGGCTCAAATGGCTCTTATCGATACAAATCCAACAATAAACTTAGCCTATGGCGTTGCGGGGTTATCGATTGCCATCGACTCTCTATCGGCTATTCAAAATGCTAAGGTTACCGTTCGTCGCAATGCAGAGGGATTATCAGAGGGATTTGATGTTGTGGGTGAATATCCATGTTTTGGTAACAACAACGATAGTGTCGACCATATCGGTGTAGATTTGGTCTATTTTTTCTCTGAGGAGCTAAAAAAGCTAGAAACTTACAAAAATTCACAACCTACCCTATCGCTTCTAACAATCACCTCAAACGTGATGTATGGCAAAAAAACAGGTGCAACACCTGATGGACGTATGGCAGGTGAGGCGTTTGCACCAGGGGCAAATCCTATGCACGGACGTGATAAAAGTGGTGCTATTGCCTCGCTTAGTTCGGTGGCAAAATTGCGCTATCGTGACTCTCAAGATGGAATTAGCAACACCTTCTCGATTGTTCCAAAATCGCTTGGTAAAACCGAGGAGGATCGCACCGACAACCTTATTTCAATGCTGGATGGCTACTTTACAAAAGGTGCTCACCACCTGAATGTAAATGTACTTAATCGTGAGATGTTGGAGGATGCAATGGTTCATCCTGAATTATATCCTCAGCTTACTATTCGAGTGTCGGGCTATGCTGTAAACTTTGTAAAACTTAGCCGCCAACACCAATTGGAGGTTATTAGTCGTAGTTTCCACGAGGTTATGTAATTTATTTTTTATACGCAAAATTTGTGGTTCGGCAGTAGAGACGTAGCCCTGCTACGTCTGGGTTTGGATTTAGCTTAGCAAATTCAATTTTTGTTTGCTTTGGTTCGGTTACAGACGTTGTGGTTGGTTACAGACGTTGTGGTTGGTTACAGACGTTGTACACAACGTCTCTACGGGGTGTTATCGAACCCAGTAATTATGCATTATGAATTATGCATTATGAATTGCAATTTGTGGCTACGTCTCTACTGCTAGGTTCGGAAACAGTTTTTGAAAATGAGCCTTTAATTGGCATAAAATATAAAGTGAAGTTCTAAATACTAATTATGCTAAAAATTCACTCTTACGAATCAATGGGAACGCTCGATGGACCAGGATTGAGGTTTGTAGTTTTTTTACAAGGCTGCAACTTCAGATGTTTGTATTGCGCAAACCCCGACACAATAGAGTGTAGAGGGGGAGAAGAGGTTTCTATTGATGAAATCTTCGAAAAGGTGTGCGATATGCAAAGTTTCTTCGGGCGGAGAGGGGGAGTAACCTTTTCGGGTGGCGAACCGCTTCTTCAAGCCCGTGAGCTAATAGAGCTTTTTCGCAGATTTAAGGCAGCTGGAATCAACACCTGCATCGACACAAATGGAAGTATCTGGAATAGCGATGTGGAGCAACTTTTGCAGCTCACTGATTTAGTACTTCTCGATGTAAAGCAGATAGATGATGTAAAACATAGAGCTTTAACATCAAAATCTAACAGTCAAACCCTTGCCACAGCTAAATGGTTAGAGCAAAACAACAAGCCTTTTTGGCTACGCTATGTATTAGTCCCAACAATTAGCGACGAGAGAGAAGATTTAGAAAATTTGGGCAAAACATTAGGTAGCTATCAGATGATTCAAAGGGTCGAGATACTACCCTACCACCGTCTCGGAGTACATAAATATGAAGAGTTAAAAATGGAGTACAAGCTCTCACATATTGGCGAAAACAGCCTAGAATCGCTCGTAAAAGCTGAAAAAATAGCACAAAAATATTTTAAGAGTGTTTATGTTGGTTAACACTCTTTGCGTATTGACTCGGTGGCACTCCATATTTCTCTTTAAATAGACGACTAAAGTGCGAACGCCCTTTAAACCCTGTCTGCACACATATTGCATCGATACTTTTTTCGCCATTTCGCAACATTTCGGCAGCCTTTTCAAGTCGATACTCTTTTATTAACTCGTAAGGAGTTTTATTGGTTATTTGTTTGATTTTCTGAAAGAAATGGGTCCTATTGAGCAGTAATTTTTTTGCCATTAAATTTAAATCCAACTCTTCGTTATCAAAATTTTGCTCTACCAATTTATAAAAATCTTTCATAAACTGATTTTCTTCAAATGAGGTTGATTGCTCTTGTTGCTCAGCAGTAACAACAATTTTAGATAGGCTATTAAACTGATTTAAATCACTAATAATAGGAATATTTTCACTACTTACAATGATAGCAGATTTTCTATTCATTTGCACCCTTAACATAATATACAACATAGCAATAAAGAGAACGAAATATAAAAACCATGCAATTTTAGAGAGCCAAAACGAGCTAGATACTTCGATAAATAACTGCTGCGCCAATCCCCACTGCTTGCTATTATTTGCTGCTGAAACCTCTAACGTATAGCTACCTTGAGCTAAATCTGCAAATGCAATAGTACAATTTTTGCCGCTTTGCACTTGCCACTCTCTATCACTTGGTAACAATCTATACCTAACGTAACCATCATCTCTCATAGAAGAGCTTATAGGGAGTGCATTTAATGAAAATGTATTCATTTTACGGGTTAAAAATATTGTATCTCCATCTGAAATTGAACTATTAACAACAATTTTATCATTATACTTTTTTAATGGTACAATTTTTTGATTCATAACTGTTAAATCTTCAAATTGCACTCGCTGTGGCAATTCTCTATTTTTCAATAAATTAGAATTAATCAGTACAAGCTTACTCTCAGATTGCATCACAAAAAGAGAGTCGTCGACCATTAACACACCTGAACTAAAATCACGAAAAGCCACTCCATCGGCTTGTGTAAAAGTTTTTGAAGTATAATTTTTTGTATTAAAATAGATTAGACCGCCTGCACTACCAATCCAAAGGTTATCCTCGTTATCTTTCAACATACTTCTAACAGAAGATTTAGGTGCGTTATCTACATTCAAAAATTGAATATCTCTGTCCTTTACAATCGCTTTACACAACCCTTTATCCTCAGTAGCTATCCAAAGCAGTGAATCACAGACAACTATTGACCAGACCGACTCTGCTATCAAAGCTGATTCAGGACTATTGACGTTATAGTGATAAATATCATCGGTAGAGATTACCTCATTATGACAATTATCTATTCGGTAGATACCTAAATCTGGAGATGATAACCATGCTCGATTATTTACTGTGTCAAACTTTATATCATTGATCGATAGCTCTTTATTTGAGAAATTTGGCAGAGAAATTCGTTCGACTGTAAAAAACATTTTACCCCTATTGTCCTTTTTAATATACAATCTATGAAGTGCATCTACTGATGGAATCCACACTCTATTTAGATAATCTTCAACACAATAGCCAGCCTTATATTTATCAAATTTTGTATTATCATCACCATATTGCATAATTGTTTCGACCGCTCCACTTTCGAAACGTCTTAGCGTAATCCTACCACCAGAATAGTCTATCATTCCAGCTAAAAAATTGTCGTTATTTACAAAAAAACGCTGCTTTGATTGCAAATTTGTCAGGAGTCTATGACTCTGCTCCAACTTTCTTGTTTCAGTATTAAAAATTGCGTAGGGGTTGTCGCTCTCGTGAGTGATAAAAATACGTTTATCATCCAATTTTGAGGTTCGCCATATCGCACTTCCTTCATTTTTATCGAGCTTAATCTCTCCAATTTTATAGGGATTTGTAGAGTATAAATATACTCCACTATCTGAGGTTGAAACAACCACATCTCCACTTTTAAGATTTTTAATGTCAGATATTTTGCGGATTGATAGCAGGTTTGACTCATTTTGACTATTATTAGCCGACAAATATACAAAACCATATCTATTTACTCCACACCATATTCCACCCAAAGAGTCGATATTTATACAATTAATCTTATGGTTAAATCTGTGATATTCATAAAATTGCCCTACCGACACTCTATTGTCCACTACACTATAATCAGCCGAATATATGCTACTATCCACGGCTATGTAGATTCTATTTTTATCTTTGTAAAAAGATTTTATCACGCTCCCTTTTGAATTAAAAATCTCCCTTTCATCACCAACTTCTGCATTATAAAGCTTAATATCTGCCCTTGAAACTATGATATACTCACTTTGGCTCAGTTTTTTGATACTAAAGAGCTTAGATTGTGCAATTGGTTTAAACTTTTTCACCCTTAACTCCATATCATAGACAAGCATACCACCACTGAGGGTTAAACACATCATCTGATTATTTGCTCTATGCTCGATAATATCTACGATACCTGTCTGTTCTAATATTTTTGAAGCAAAAGGTTGGTCTATTAAACACAAAAAAGTATCTTTTTCAAAATCATAGACCGAAACTCCCTCGCTAGTGCCAATCCACAATCTCCCTTCCGAATCCTCCTCAATAGAGTTGATTTTATTGCTTGCAAAAAGTTGATTATCTTGGCTATTTTTATAAATTTTAGTTGAATAACCATTAAATCTATTTAACCCATCGCTCGTACCAATCCAAAGATAACCTCTACTATCTTGTTTTAAACACAATACATCATCATTCGACAAATCTCCACTTTTTACAGATAGATGTTTAAAAAGCTGAGGTTCGTATTTTATCGAGTGCGTAGCGTTTACTGAAAATTGCAGCAAAATGGCAACAAGCAGAGTAAATATTTTATGTAAGTACGAGTTCATCTACGATAAATTTTGCAACTAATTTTAATTTGAATAAAAACAAATATACCTAAAATATATCAGATTAAAAAGTTTAGCGAATTAAAATTTACTGACAGGCAAAAAAATAATTTTATATAATTCTGATTTTCAATACTATACAATTAGTAATTTGCATTTTATGACTATCAGTAAATCACCAAAAAAATTTAATTTATTTATAAGCTAAACAGATAAACTAATATACACATCTCTTTATTTTACATCTACTATCTTTATAGCACAAAAGATATATAAATTTTAGGGGAGTTCTAAATTCTGGATTTTGAGAGATTTTAGAAGTTCCCTTTAAAACCCATAAATCAAAAATTATGACCAAGAAATTACTAGCAGCAATTCCACTATTAGCATTAAGTAGCACATATCTATATGCTGCATCGAAAGAGAAACCAAACTTTATCGTTATATTTTGTGACGATATGGGCTATGGCGATTTATCTTGCTATGGCAATCCATCAATTGCAACTCCAAATATTGATAAACTTGCTAGCGAAGGGCAAAAATGGAGCAACTTCTATGTTACAGCTTCTGTCTCATCGCCAAGTAGAGGCGGACTTCTAACTGGCAAATATGGTGTAAATTCGGGACTATATGGCGATAAATCTGGAGTTCTACACCCATTTAACAATGGTGGAATAAACTCCGAGAACGTAACTATTGCAGATATTTTAGGTAGTGCAGGCTACACAACTGCCTGTGTAGGAAAATGGCATATAGGTCATAATATAAATCAGCTACCACTAGAGCATGGTTTTGACTATTTTTACGGAATTCCTTACTCAAATGATATGAGCCAGCAAGCTAAGGCTAAAGAGGGGAAAGAGTATAATTGGCCACTTCCTTTTTACAACCAAGATAAAGTAATCGAAAGTGAACCCGAGCTTAGCGAACTTACAAACAGGTTGACAAACTATGCTGTAGATTTTATAAAAGATAATCGCAAAGAGCCATTTTTCTTATATCTTGCCCACCCTATGCCGCATGCACCTCTATTTCCTCATAAAAATTTTGAAGGCAAATCGGCAAGAGGTATATATGGAGATGTTGTAGAGGAGCTTGATTGGAGTGTAGGTGAGATTATGGAGACTCTTCGAAAATATAATTTAGATGAAAATACACTGGTTATTTTCTCATCCGACAATGGTCCTAGTTTAAATAACAAACTCGAAGGTGGTAGTGCAGGAGAGCTTTACGAGGGTAAAGCAAGTATGTTTGAGGGAGGATTTAGAGTTCCTGGTATTTTTTGGGGAAGTATGGTAAAACCATCACTGCAATTTGGAATAGGCTCTACACTCGATATTATTCCTACTTTTTGCGATTATGCAGGTATTACTGTAGATGATGCTGATAATTTGGATGGATTTAGCCTTAGAGGTGTACTTAGCGGAGATGAAAAATCACCACGTGATATAATTTGCTACTATAGAGGTAGCGATCTTAGAGCCATCAGGAAAGGTAGTTACAAACTACACGTATCTTACGCTCCAGAGATGTGGGCATCATCAAAAACTCCTCTTTCTGAAATGCCTGAACTACCTTGGCTATACAATTTAGATCAAGACCCAGGTGAAAAATTCAATATCGCAAAAGATAATCCTGAAATAGTTGCAGAGCTGCGCAAACTTGCAGAGCAGTACAAAAATAGAGATATAAAAGTTAGTCAATTTGATGTAAAATAGATAATAAGATGAAACAACAATTAATAATTTCAACACTATCAATTTTCACTGCCTTGCAATTTTCATCGCAAGTGGTAGCAAAACCAAAACATGAAACAGCAAACAACAAACCTAACGTACTGTTTATCTGCATAGACGACCTACGAAATGAGTTAGGATGCTATGGATCAATGGCACTTACTCCAAATATGGATGGTATTGCTAAAGATGGAACACTCTTTACAAACCATTATGTAGCTGTACCTACAAGTGGGGCTTCTCGTGCAGCACTTTTATCAGGTTTATTACCCACAAAAAGAGAATATCTTAAAAATGATGCTTGCGACTATCGATTTGTAGAGCAGAAACAGGGCGAAAACCCCTCAAATATGATTCAAGCTCTAAATCGAAATGGATACTATACTGTAGGAATTGGGAAAATTAGCCATAGTAAAGGTGGTTATGCCTACAACGACACTAGCGATGAACTTCAACTACCTAATAGTTGGGATGAGATGCTTATAAACACGGGTAGATGGAACTCTGCACTTGATGCCTCATTGGGATACAGTGATGGCTCATCTCGACTTACTACAAATGGACAAAGCAAACCTTATGAGTGTGCCGATGTCGAAGAGGATAATGATTTGGTCGATGGTATGTCGGCTGATTTAGCCCTTGAAAAACTAAATGAACTATCTAAGCGCAACGACCGAGCACCTTTCTGCCTAGCAGTGGGATTTATGCGCCCTCACCTACCATTTGTCTCTCCAAAGAAATATTGGGATTTATACGATAGAGACAAAATAGATATCTCAGAGTATGGAATACCTAAAGGTAGTGGAAAGAAAGGATTATCTAGTAGTGGAGAGATAAATAATCAATATTTAAATGGCGATGAACCCATATCTCTTGATAGAGATGTATCGAAAGAGTATGCTCAAAAATTACGACACGCCTACTATGCAAGTGTTAGCTATGTGGATGCACAGATAGGTAAAATTGTAGATAGATTAAAAGAGTTGGAGCTAGAAGAAAATACTATTATTGTGGTTTGGGGCGATCATGGTTGGCATTTAGGCGATATGAGAGTGTGGGGAAAACACACCAACTATGAACCGTCACTAAAAAGCACGCTTATAATTAAAGATCCTCGCCAAAAAGGTGGGGCAAAATGCAGTAAAATCGTCAGTACTATAGATATATACCCTACTCTTATGGAGTTATGCTATGTGAAGGTAGATTATCCGCTTGACGGTCAAAGCATGTGTTCTCTTTTAGAAAAACCCAATAGTAAAGATTGGAGAGATTACGCCTATTCATATTGGGGTACAAGCTGCTCACTTAGAGTTCCAAAATATAGATTAACAAAATACAATGGCGACAAAGAACAGACATTTCTTTTTGAATTTAAGAAAAATGAGTTCGAAACAGAAGATATAGCTGCGAAGCGTAGCGATATAGTCAATAATCTTCAACCTATTTTAGATAGAGGTAATTCTAAATTATTTTAATTATGAATAAAATTCGGATAATAACAATAGTGTTGTATAGCCTAGTTCTATCATTTTTCTTTTCAAAGTGCGTTTATTCATCAGAGAAAACAGGGATACACCTAACTCAGTGGAGAGCGATGCTTGATAGAGAAGCTAAATGGTTTGATGACACTCTTTATCTTCCCTCTGAGCTTCCTGCTCTTGAAACTCTCCCAGTAAATGCCCCAAGCGATGGCTGGGAGTGTTTAAGTAGCGACAATGGAGTTAAAGTGACTCTTCCTATGACTATGGATGAGTATTTCTCGAATGGAGATAATTGTTGGAGTTATGAGGGAGTTAGCTGGGTATGGTGTAAATTTGATGCTCCAAACGAGATTAAAGATAAATTTATAGGATTAGGCGCATAGAGCGCACTCGTTACAACACCCTCTATTCTTGATTTTGCCATTATTTACGATGCAAAGCACTGGGCTTAATGCGGTTTGTCTATAAATTTAAATATTCATGTGTCACATTACCAAGCTATAAGCCTTAAAATATAGTGCGCTCTATGCGCCTAATCCTAAAATTATTTTTGATATGGAGCTTAAAAAGGCAAATTTGTGGTCACTCGAAAATCCTGCTCTATACTCTTTGAATGCAGATTTAATTGTAAATATTGCCAATAAGCAGATTGAAGATAGAAACAGTATACGATTTGGTGTTAGAACCTTTGAGGTAAAAAAGGGCGAAAGCGGTGGCGAAAATTACTATCTTAATGGTAATCGTTTTTTTCTAAAAACAGCTATTGATTGGGGATTTTATGCTCCAAATGGCGACTATGCTACCGACTTACTAGCACTTAAAAGCGTAGAAGCAGCCAAAAAAATGGGGCAAAATGGATTATCGTTTCATCGAGCTATAGGCGAACCATTGGTGATGAAATATGCAGACGAAAAGGGATTGTGTATTTTTGAAGAACAGGGTGGCTTTCATCCTGTTGAAGGAAATAAGCTTCAAAAAAGAGATAGTGTAGGCTTTACTGCAAAGCACATATTAGAGAAGATTAGACGCATGGTTATTCGAGATAGAAATCATCCTAGTTTGATAATTTACAATTTAAGCAATGAGGATAATCGCTACTATGCTACACGACGTGAGGCATTAGAGCTAATCAATAAATTAGACAACTCACGCCTTATAACCAATACAAGCGGCGGACATATAGAGGGTAACTCAATTGCTCATATACGCCCCTATCAGAGCGAAATTCGAGTGGATTTTCTCGATATTCATACTGCTTTTAACCGCTTTTCAAGGTATGATGATAGCGATTTTTATCAAGACGAACACCGAACTGTAGAGTTTACAGATCGCCCTTATTTTTTAGGGGAGGTAAACTCTGTTACTGCACCGAGCAATTGGTATAAGACCTATAAAGATATTCAATCCACACAAAAAGTGGGCTACGACACAAATATATATAAAGAAAATCATGATAAAATTAGAGATAATTTTGATTTGTGGCAGCTCTCTAAAACTACCGATAATTCAATAAAAAGTGCAGAAGATATATCAATTCAAGCTGGTAGAGGAATGATGTACGCCCACGGTCGCCACGCTCAATCGATAATGTGTAACAATACAGTCGAGGGTTTTGCTTTAAATGGATGGACTCCTGGACCTCAGAGCGAGGGTAATAACTTGGATTGGGATTCGAGCATACTCGATGAGGGGCGTAATTTAAAAGGTATAGTTGAGGAGTATACATACTGGACTAAGCCCCTACAAATTGCATTATCTCGTAAAAATGGAAAATATTTTTCTGTTGGCGATAGTGTTATATTTCAAGCAAATCTAATTAATCAAGGTGTTGCTAAAAGAGGTAATTACACACTTTATTACTCTATCGAAGATGTTTATGGAAAATCATATCCATTAAAAGAGGCAATTAAATTGTATATAGAAGCAGGTGAGACTTTTGCACAACCACTAGAGGATGTAAAAATCGTAGTAAATTCGGATTGGGGTGCAGGATATATTACTCTACGAGCACAACTTTTCGATTGTGACAATAGAGCAGTTGCAACTGGTAGCGAAGAAATTTTGGTTCAAAACAGAGCCTCATTATCTAACTACCTTAAAGATATTGTGGTGGATGTAAAGCAATGGGATGAGGCTTTTAATGCTCTTTTAAATGCCAATGCAACATTTTACGATGGTACAAAAGAGGCTGATGTAATAATTGTTGGCAACCTAACAAAAACAACAGGAAAAATGAGTAAATCTATGATTACAAAATGGGAACAGATAGATTTACTCTTAAAACAGGCTGAAAATGGAGCAACTCTTATTTTAAAATTTGATAAATATTGGGCTGATGTGCTCTTTACTAAGAATATTTTATCTGAAAAAGCTGAACAGTGGGGCGGAAATCAGACAAATGAGTGGCTTGGAAATGGATGGGGTTATATAACTGATTTTATATCTGAACGCCCAACAATTGGAGGTACAACTATAGGAACAACATCATGGGAGGTGAGTGGAAATCCGTATGGATTCTACCCTTTTCAAAGCAATTTCAAGACTACAGCCTATGGATTATATTTATCTCGACCATGGCTATGTAAAATAGCCCCTTTAGGTTATAGAATGGAAGAGATAGAACCAACAGTAGCGGTAACATTAGCATCGATTGAATATGGAAAGGGTAAAATCATACTAAATCCTTGCTATTGGATTGACGAAAATAATGCTTTTACTGATATGTTATTTTTTAATATGGTATGCCAATAAATGGAGTGACCCAAAAATCAAGAAATTGACTTTTGGGTCACGCTCATTTTTCAAAGTTTAAAACACTTAAAATCCAAGCATTTACATTTAAAAGGTTATTTACAAAACTAATGTCAAGCTAATTTACAAATAGTTACATGCTTAAAATACCTCTCAAAATCCAGAATTTAGAACTCCCCTTAAGAGGGTCATTCGCAAAACTAATATCAAGCTAATTTACAAATAGTTACGTACCTAAAAAACCTCTAAATTACCTCCATTTTTGCACTTTTGTGCAAAAATGGAGGTAATTAAAAAACTATATTTAACACTTTT
>JAWXTR010000087.1:0-13942 GCA_044433365.1 Rikenellaceae bacterium | reverse complement strand
GCACAGACCAACATTAAAAGTGTTGTGCTTATATAATTCATAATGCGTAATTCACAAAAAAAGAGGAGAAATTCAAAAGAATTTTTCCTCTCTCTTTGTGATCCAGCTGGGGCTCGAACCCCCAAAGATGCACAGACCAACATTAAAAGTGTTGTGCTTATATAATTCATAATGCGTAATTCACAAAAAAAGAGGAGAAATTCAAAAGAATTTTTCCTCTCTCTTTGTGATCCAGCTGGGGCTCGAACCCAGGACCCCAACATTAAAAGTGTTGTGCTCTACCTACTGAGCTACTGAATCTTAACCACAAGTGATATAACGGCTATGTCACCACAACTTTGTTACTCAATTGCAGTGCAAAGGTAGTGAAAAAATATTAACCACCAAATTTTTTAGCAATATTTTTTTTAAAAACTAAATATTTATATCTTTGTAAAGGTTATCTATAATAAAATAGATATAAAAATTAAATAAAATTATGAACCTATTTGACAGTTTAAATAGCGAGTGGAAAAATCAGTTAATTAGCTATTTAGCTGATGACTATTTCGATAAAATGGAAAAGTTTATGAGAGAGGAATATGCCGAAAAAACAATTTTCCCACCACGAAAAAATATTTTTAGCGCATTTGACTTTTTTTCTCCCTCGCAAACAAAAATTGTGATTTTAGGACAAGATCCATATCATGGCAAAGGTCAAGCACACGGTTTAGCTTTCTCTGTACAAGATGGAATTAAACCTCCTCCATCGTTAAAAAACATTTTCAAAGCGATAAACAGTGATTTAGGAATCGAAATGGATGCAACCAGTGGCAACCTCACCTCATGGGCTGAGCAGGGAGTGCTACTGATGAACGCCGTGATGAGTGTAGAAGAGGGGGCGGCTGCATCGCACAGAGGCAAAGGTTGGGAAGAGTTTACAACAGCAGTGGTGAAGATGCTTAGCGACAGAGAGCAAAATATAGTCTATATATTATGGGGTAAAGATGCGTGGAGTATGGAGAAAATCATCGATAGCAGCAAAAATCTAGTGTTAAAAAGCGTTCACCCCTCTCCTCTATCAGCATATCGTGGATTTTTCGATGCACGCCACTTTTCACAAGCAAACAGCTATCTAAAAAACCATGGAAAAGAGGAGGTAGATTTTCGAAATAGTGTAAAAAATTTATTTAATACCATTTAAAGTTATGATATATAGTGCAAATTGCAAAATTAATCTGGGTTTAAATATTGTAAACCGCAGAGAAGATGGTTTTCATAATCTAACGACCATTATGTATCCAGCCTATGGGTTATACGACATAGTAGAAGTGGTAAAAAGCGAAAAATTTAGATTTTCGTCGAGTGGATTAGAGATAAATTGCACGAGCGAAAATAATCTTTCGGTTAAGGCGTATAATATAATGGAGAAAGAGGTTGGTGAGCCTCTTCCACCCCTCCACATTCACCTACATAAAGTAACCCCTTTTGGTGCAGGTTTAGGCGGAGGTTCCTCAGATGCAACTTTTACATTAATAGCAATAAATGAGCTGCTTAAACTTGGCTTTTCGACTGAAAAGCTAAAAGAATTAGCAGCTAAACTAGGTAGTGACACAGCATTTTTTGTAGAAAATACTCCGCAATTATGCTCGGGGCGAGGTGAAATAACCGAACCTATAGAGCTTAATTTAAGCGGATTATATCTTACAATAGTAAAGCCACCCATCTTTATATCTACAGCCGAAGCTTTTTCAGGAATAAAACCACACAAAGATGATTTTAACCTAAAGCAATTGCCACTGTTAGATGTTAAATATTGGAAAAATCACCTAAAAAATGATTTTGAAACCCATATTTTTAAAAAATACCAAGAAATTGCTAAAATAAAAGAAACTTTATACAAAAATGGTGCTATTTACTCATCAATGTCAGGTAGTGGAAGTGCTTTGTTTTCACTATCAGAGAGCAAAATAGATATTAAAAGTTTCGAAAATGACCACTTTTTTACCTCATATTTAATCAAATAATTTTGGATATTTATTAAATTTTTATAAATTTGCGAAGTTAATGGCTCTAAATCAATAATAATTATTAAATATTTAGGGTAAAATATTGTAAAATTTGTAAGAATTAACTTTTAACGGTTTACATTAACATTTTTTTAATAGAAGTAAGTTGTAAAATAAAATTTTTGTTAACAACTTACAAAAAAATCTAACCGTGAAAAAAAATAAATAATATGAAAAACTCACAAAATGAAATTGCCTCTTCTGAACTTGAGACAAGAAAAGAAAGAATCTCTTATGGTGGAGGAAAAAAGGCAATAGAAAAGCAAAAAGCCATGGGTAAATTGACTGCTCGAGAGAGAATCGATGCCCTATTGGATGATGGCTCGTTTCAAGAGTATGATATTTTTGTAGAGCATGACGGAAGAGATTTCGGTATGTTAGGCAAAGAGCTTCCTGGTGATGGTGTAATTATTGGTATTGGTACTGTAATGGGCGAAGGGGTTGCTATCTTTGCGCAAGACTTTACAGTGGCTGGAGGTTCGCTAGGGCTTATGCACGCACGTAAAATTACAAAAATAATGGATTACGCTCTTAATATGCGTATTCCACTAATTGGTATTAACGACTCTGGTGGTGCTCGTATCCAAGAGGGCGTTAATGCACTTGCTGGTTATGGCGAAATTTTCTTCCGTAATACCCTTTCAAGCGGTGTAATTCCTCAGATTTCTGTAATTTTAGGTCCTTGTGCTGGTGGTGCAGTATATTCACCTGCACTTACTGACTTTGTATTTGTGGTAGATAACATCTCTAAGATGTTTATCACTGGTCCAGAGGTTATCAAAACAGTTCTTGGCGAAGAGATTAGCATGGAAGATCTTGGTGGTGCTCGTATTCATAGTGAAGTGACTGGTAATGCACATTTCTTTGCTAATAATGAAGAGGAGTGTTTTATCCAAATCCGCAAACTGCTATCGTTTATCCCATCTAGCAATGGAGCAAAAGCCAACGCTATTATGTCGGCTGAGCCTGATACTGCAAAATATCAAATTGATAAAGTTGTGCCAATCGATCCTTCTGTTCCATATGATGTACGTGATGTAATATGTAGTATTACAGATAGTAGCGACTTCTTAGAGGTTATGGAAAACTTTGCTGGCAATATCGTAGTAGGTTTTGGTCGTATCGATGGTGAAACTGTAGGTTTTGTTGCTAACCAACCTATCGTAATGGCTGGTGTACTTGATTGCGACTCTTCTGATAAAGCTGCACGTTTTATCCGCTATTGCGACTCATTCAATATTCCGCTTGTAACATTAGAAGACCTTCCTGGTTATCTTCCGGGTGTTGACCAAGAGCATGCAGGCGTTATTCGCCACGGTGCTAAGCTACTTTATGCTTATAGTGAGGCTACAGTGCCAAAAGTTACTGTAATCCTTCGTAAAGCGTATGGTGGTGGTTATATCGCTATGAGTTCTCGTCACCTTCGTTCGGATTTTGTATTTGCTTGGCCAAATGCAGAGATTGCGGTTATGGGTCCTGAGGGAGCTGCAAACATTATCTTTAGAAAAGAGATTATGGAGGCTGAAAATCCTGAAGAGATGAGAAAAATCAAAATACAAGAGTATAAAGACAAATTCGCAAACCCTTATGTAGCTGCTGCTAAAGGTTATGTTGATGCTGTTATAAATCCTATTGAAACTCGTAAGTGTGTAGAACATGCTCTTAAAATGGCTAAAAATAAGACTGTTACTCGTCCATCGAAAAAACATGGTATTCCTCCATTTTAATCGACGAAAAACATCTTAGGGAGAGTTATTGCTTATAAAAATAACAATTTTAACATTGTTGTAAGTAAGGTAAGTTATCCGACTCTCTCAATAATTAATTTTAAAAAGCAAAATTATGAGTGAAAATAAAGATGAATTTATTGTAATCTCTACTAGACATGGAGACTTCAAAACATGTAAGGTAACTCCTAACTATACTCGACGCAAAAAATGGTCACCTGCTGACCCTAAAGAGGTACTTTCGGGCATGCCAGGTACAGTTGTTGAATTTAAAGTGGCTGTAGGCGACAAAGTTGAGGTTGGAGATGTGCTTCTAGTATTTAAAGCTATGAAGATGAATAATCTTATGAAAAGTAGCATTAGTGGAACAGTCAAAGAGCTTAGTGTCGAACTTGGCAAGAATGTTACTAAAGGCACTATATTGCTGAAATTTGAATAGTATAATTTTATTTAGAGTTGTTCTAAAACAAATTTCTAAATAAAAATAAAATAAGAAAGAGAGAGGTTTTAATTTAAAAAACTTCTCTCTTTTTTTCTTCTCTTTCTAAATAAAAGTTGGTTAAAAATTGTAGATTTAGTTAATTTATTGTAAAAGTGTATAAAATTTCTGATTTACTATTGTCTATAATCAAAGTTTAGATTATATTTGTATAGACGAAATTTTAAAGGGAACTTCTAAAAATTGGATATAACCAATTATTAGAACTCCCCTTAAGTAGGGTAAAATAATTATTGGTGTATTTTTAAAAGTGCTATTGGAGATGAGATTTTTTGCTATTGAATCGAAAATATAGTGGTTCTATATTGAGATTTAATAGTGAAAAATATCGCTCCAAGAGTGCTATTAAGAATATGGCAATAATTGTTTTACACTACTTAAACAATATCATTACTGATTTTACGACTATGAATGTATTAAGGGAATTTATAAAATATGCTAAAGAGAGATTTTCGGATAGCTCATATAGTATGCTTAAATTGGCTCTTAGAGAGGCAATTGCACGTAGCACTTCGCAAAATCGTTATGACGGTTCGCCATTTGTATACCACCCAATTGCAGTAGCACTAATTGTATCGAAAGAGATAGGTTTAGGCTCTATCACAACGACCTCTGCACTTATACACGATATAGTGCGTAGCGGTGCTATGAGCTTGGAGGAGGTAGAGGAGAAGTTTGGAAGCGATTGTAGGCAGGTAGTAAAGGCTATGAACGATATATCTACTATCGAAACTAAGCCACAAATGGAGCAGGTAGAGCATTTTCAAGAGCTTATAGTGTCGTACTCTGTCAACCCTCGTATTATTCTGCTTAAACTTGCTGACAGACTAGAGGTTACACGCTCTTTAGAGATATTTCCAAACGAAAAAAAGCTAAAAAAATCGTGGGAATCACTAAATATCTACGCTCCAATTGCTCATAAATTGGGACTTTACAACATAAAATCTGAGTTAGAAGATACTTCTCTAAAATATCTCGAAACAAAGAGTTATCTACATATCAAGGAGCAGCTTGAAAAAACAGCTGCTGCTCGTGAAGATTTTATTAGTGAATTTACCGCTCCACTTCGCAAAAGAATGGAGGATATTGGAATTAAATTCAGTATAAAAGGGCGAACAAAATCGATATATTCGATTTGGCGAAAAATGAAAAAACAGAAGGTGGCATTTGATGAAATTTTCGATGTTTTTGCTATTCGTATCGTAATAGATTGCCCTAAGGAGCAAGAAAAAAGCATCTGTTGGAATGTATATTCAATTGTTACAGAATTTAATATACCAAACCCTAACCGCATGCGTGACTGGATTTCCGTTCCAAAATCGACTGGATATGAATCGCTACATGCAACGGTTGTAACCGAAAGTGGACGTTGGGTCGAAATTCAAATTCGTTCGCTTAGAATGGATGATGAAGCAGAGCGAGGCATTGCAGCCCATTGGCGATATAAGGGGGTAAGCGAAAGCGGGAAAGAGAGCTATTTAAAACAGCTTCGTAGCACTATCGAGCAGATTAGCATTGGAGCAAATGGAACATCTCCCGACCTAAGTGCCACTTTTGAGGGAAACGATAAAGAGATTTTGGTATTTACCCCAAATGGCGATTTACGAAAACTTCCACTTGGTGCAACGATTCTCGATTTTGCTTTTGATATACACTCTGCACTTGGAAATAACTGTGTAGGAGGTAAGGTAAATCACAAAAATGTCACTATCCGTGAAAAGCTAAATAATGGCGATTTGGTATCAATTACCACCTCTAAAAATCAAAAACCGAAGCTCGGTTGGTTAGATATAGTTGTCACCTCTAAGGCAAAAAACCGCATTAAGGCGTTTTTGCGAGATGAGGAGGCTAAAATGGCAAATTTAGGCAAGGAAGAGCTTGAGAGAAAAATCAAAAATTGGAAGTTAAACGTTTCGATTGATGAGGCAATATCGCAGCTAACTCGCTACTACAAAAAACGTAATGGCAAGGAGTTCTTGGAGATGATTTTTGAGGAGCGTGTCACCATGGCTGAGATAAAAGAGCTTCTACAACGCCATATTAGCGGCGAAAATATACTTCGAACAACCGAAGAACGTGCACCAGTTAAAGAGAAAAAGGGGAAAATAGGCAAAAATGATGCTATTATTATCGGCACAAACCAGCGAGGTTTGGATTATAAGTTAGCAAAGTGTTGTAACCCTGTTTTTGGTGATGAAATATTCTCTTTTGCAGGTATTACAAACGGTTTTACTATACATCGTACCGATTGTGTTAATGCCGCACATCTTCGTGAACGTTTCGCATATCGGATATTGCCAGCTCGTTGGAATGACCATCAAGGTGAAGGGGCATTTATCACAAAAATATCACTAACTAGCGACGACGTTATGGGTATTGAGCATAGTATTCGTGATGCCCTACGAGAACTATCGGTCAATCTACGAGGCATGAATGTAAGTTATGAAAAGGATGCTATCAAAGCCCTAATAACTGTAGAAGTGGCAGGTATAAGCTACTTAGATACCGTTATCTATCGCCTTTTACGCATTAAAGGAATGAAAAAGGTGGTAAGGATATAGATTTCAAATAGTTATACAAACAATGTAAATAGAGGTTTGAAATTTTTGAGCTATTTTTAGCTATTTTTGCAATCCGAGTTGTAAAGGTATATCCGCAAAACCCCTTTTGCGGATATGCCTCACAATTTTTGAAAAAAATTGTGCCTTCAGCGGCTCTTCGAGACCGCTGAAGGCGTGTTTTTGTTCGCTTTTTCTAAAAAAGTGTTAAATATAGTTTTTTAATTACCTCTATTTTTGCACTTTTGTGCAAAAATAGAGGTAATTTAGAGGTTTTACAGACACATAACTATTTGCATATCAACTTGATAGTAGTTTTGCAAATGACCCTGCAAAGGGAACTTCTAAAATCTGACTTTCGGAGCTTTTAGAAGTTCCATTAAATTAAATTAAACTAAACTACTTTACAAATTATGAAAAATTTATTATTAATTTTAACTCTTCTCTCAATTCCTATTTTCTCTTTTGCACAGGTAAGAGCCGTTACAACAGATGTTTATGGTCAAATATCGGTAATGGTTGAGCTGCCCAAGGGTGGATATGTAGAGATAAACCAAGATGGAAAGGTACTTAGCATGGACACTCGTGGTTTGCGAGCAGAATATTATTCAAATTTTAGAGGATATGAGGCGGCAAAAATTAAACGTGTAGGCGATGTTAACTTTAAATATCACTCCGATTTAAGAGATTATGAAGCTGGGAAAATTGCCTCTATTGGTGCTGTAAAATTTGAATATTACGATAAATTTAGAAACTATAATAATGGCAAAATCAAATCAGTAGCAAGAGTTCAATTTGAATACTATAATGACTTTAGAGATTATGCAGCTGGCAAAATTAGATATATTGCATCAAATCACTACACCTACAGCCCTTACAAACGCAATAAGGGGAGTTTGGAGCAAGGCGTAAGAGAATTTAAAAAACATGGGATTATTTTTAGAGTTGTAGAGCGTTTCTATCCCTCAAGACCTCAAAAACCAAAATCTTCATACTTTCCCGACCATTCATCTTCCTCTATACGAGATAGAAATAGTCGATATTAGGGTTTATAGCTGATAGGTTTGATTTATTACATATATTTTATTACTTTTGTGGCTGCTACGTGTTTATGTTAATAAAGATTTTAGGGAAAACTATATTTTACACTTTATGGAGAGTTCTAAATTCTGGATTTTGAGAGATTTTAGAAGTTCCCTTATAAAAAAAGCGAACAAAAACACGTCTTCATCGCTCATAGAGACGATGAGCGCAAAAGAACTTAAAATTTTAAAAATAATATTATGCCTATCGAAAAAATTATCCCAACCGACTCCACTACAATTGGAGCAACACTTGAAGCACACGAAAAAATCACAAACTTTGTCGATCTTTTAAGTGAAATGTCTACAGAAGAGATTATCACTATGGCTCTTAGTTCAATTGCAGGTATAGCCTTTAAAGTTTTGCTTGCATTTCTAATCTACTTTTTAGGAAAATGGTTAATTGGACGTGTTGAGAAGTTCTTACAACATATTTTTGAAGCAAGACAGATAGAGATTTCGCTTGGTAAATTTATTATTAGTCTTGTAAAAATTACGCTTACAATAATCTTAATTCTTACAACTGTAGGAGTACTCGGAATTAATACAACCTCATTTCTTGCAATTTTTGCCTCTGCTGGTCTTGCTGTCGGTATGGCACTTAGCGGAACGCTTCAAAACTTTGCAGGTGGAGTTATGATTCTATTCCTAAAACCGTATAAAATTGGTGATTTTATTGAAGCTCAAGGCTATACTGGTACTGTAAAAGAGATTTCGCTTTTTAGTACTCTTATAAATACTGTTGACAATAAAATGGTGATTATACCTAATGGTGGTCTTTCGACTGGCATTATCAACAACTTCTCTAAAGAGAGTACTCGTCGTGTTGATTGGGTATTTGGTGTTGCTTATGGAACTGAATATGAGGTTGCTAAAAAAATATTACTCGATGTTGTTAATGCAGATGAATTTGTATTGAAAGATATAGATGTTTTTATTGCTCTCGACTCTTTAGGTGATAGCTCAGTAAATATTGTAGTTAGAGCATGGACAAAATCGGAAAATTACTGGCCACTCTATTTTGGAATTAACGAAAAGGTGTATAAAGCACTAAATGATGCTAATATATCTATTCCGTTCCCTCAAATGGATATTCATCTTCACAATGTGAATAACTAATATTTAAAGGGAACTTCTAAAAATTGGATTTTATGAGATTTTAGAAGTTCCCTTATTAATTATAATAAATTATGTTTGACAAAAGTCGTATTATATACGAAGACAACCATCTAATTGCAGTAAATAAACTATCAGGAGAGCTTGTACAAAGCGATGCAGATGGTGGAAAAGGATTGGATGATGAAATTAAAAGTTTTATTAAATATCGTGATAGCAAGCCTGGTGCGGTATTTTTGGGTGTAATACATCGTATCGACCGCCCTGTTAGCGGGGTTGTGGTGTTTGCCAAAACATCAAAGGCACTCACTCGAATGAATGAAACTGTAAAAAATCGTGAGGTTAAAAAGCGTTACTACGCAATTACTGAGCGTGCGCCAAAACAAGAAGAGGGTATACTTACCCACTACATCAAAAGAAATGGCAAGACCAATCGTTCAGTGGCTTATGACAAGCCTAGCGAGGGGGCAAAAGAGGCAAAGTTAATATTTGAGATGGTAGCAGCTAGCCAACACTACTACCTTGTGGATGTGGAGCTTATTACTGGTCGCCACCACCAAATACGTGCTCAACTTAGTAAAATTGGCGCACCTATTAAAGGAGATTTAAAATATGGAGCTGCTCGTTCAAATCCTGATGGCTCAATATCGCTTCACTCTCGCTCTATGAGCTTTATACACCCTGTTACCAAAGAAAATATTACTATCGTTGCTCCCCTACCATCTGAAGATGCTCTTTGGGTATTTTTCAAAGAGAGTATTAACGAAAAGAGAAAAAAATAAGAATGACAAAAATAATTTTAAAAAAGGGTAAAGAGCAATCTTTAGGACGTTTCCATTTATGGGTATTTTCGGGTGCAATTGCCTCTTATGAAGGCGACTCACCAGAGGATGGCGATATAGTATCGGTGTATAGTAGTGACAAAAAATTTTTAGCTAAAGGTTTTTGTGGTCTTGGCTCTATCGCTGTTCGTGTAATAACGTTCAAAGATGAGGAGATAGATGAAAATTGGTGGAAAGCTAAAATTGAAGCTGCTTATAAGGTTCGTAGTTCGGCACTTCTTTCGTCAAACCAAGAGACTAACTGTTATCGTTTGATACATGGTGAGGGCGATATGATTCCTGGTCTTGTGGTAGATATTTACGACAAAGTGGCTGTTGTACAGGCTCATTGTGCAGGCATATACCTTAATCGTCATAAAATTGCCTCAGCAATTAAAGAGGTAATGCAAGATAGCATTGTGGCTGTTTACGATAAAAGTAGTGGAACTATACCTCCATCGTCAGAGCTTGATGTAGTTGATGGTTATATTTTAGGTGAAAGTAACTCAAAGGCTGAAGTTTTTGAAAATGGACTAAAATTTAGCGTAAACTGGCTTGATGGTCAAAAAACAGGTTTTTTCTTAGACCAACGTGACAATAGAGCACTAGTGAGAGATTATGCAAAAGGTAGAAGAGTCTTAAATACATTCAGTTATACTGGTGGATTCTCGGTTTATGCTGCTAAAGGTGGTGCAAAAGAGGTTGTTTCGGTTGATAGTTCTGCTCGTGCTGTTGAGCTTTCTTGTGAAAATATGAAGCTAAATTTTGATGAAAATATTGCACATGAGGGGGTTACAATTGATGCTTTTAACTACCTTAAAACATTGGAAAACGGCCGCTTTGATCTTATTATTCTCGACCCTCCTGCATTTGCAAAGCATATAAAGGCGCAATCTAATGCGCTTCAAGGCTATAAACGAATTAATGCTAATGCAATTCGAAATATTGCTCCTGGTGGTATTCTATTCACTTTTAGCTGTTCGCAAGCTATTAGTAAAGAGCAGTTTCGCAACGCTGTATTTTCGGCTGCTGCAATTGCTGGACGAAATGTCCGAATACTTCACTTCCTTTCACAACCATGCGACCATCCAATCAATATATACCACCCTGAAAGTGAGTATTTGAAAGGCTTGGTAGTCTATGTTGAGTAGAGTTATTATCAAAAGAGATTTTTAAAAAAATAAATAGGCAAATTCGCTTTTATGAATTTGCCTGTAAATTAAGTTATGGGGAGTTCTAATAATTGGTTTTATTCGATTTTTAGAAGTTACTTTAATGGGGTCATTCACAAAACCTCTATTAATTTAGTTTACAATTAGTTACATACTTAAAAAACCTCCAAATTTCCCTTTATAGAAGAGGAGAAAGTAATCGAGCCATAGATTCATAAAAACGGTGAAGCAGTGGGCGATTGAGCCACCAACGTTTGATAACACGACGAGAATTTGATAAATCTTCTTGGAAAATCTGCTCCAATTCTTCGCTTTTTGCTTTATCATAAATAAAGGCTGTCACTTCGAAATTATCGTCAAAACTGCGGATATCCATATTTGCACTACCTACACTACAAAATTCACCATCTACTAATAGTAACTTGGAGTGAATAAATCCACCTCTATAGAAATAGACCTTAACCTTTGAGTTTATAAGCTCGGTTATAAATGAGCGTGTAGCCCATAATACCAATTTACTATCAGAATTACCTGGGATAATCAATTTTACATCTATTCCACAAAGAGCAGCCACTTTTAAAGCGGTAAGAATCTGAGGGTTGGGAGTAAAATAGGGAGTTGCAATATGTATATACTCCTTAGCTTTTGTAATAGCTGCAAAAAATGCCTGCATTATTGTAGCCCATTCACTATCTGGACCAGAAGAGGCAATTTGTGTTGCAATTCCACCCTCTATTTTTTTAAATGGAGGGAAATATTTTACCGAAACATTTAGTTTTTTACCGCTTACAAAGCTCCAATCAACCATAAAAATGCGTTGCAAAGTAGCTATGCTTTTCCCCTCAATTTTTAAATGTAAATCACGCCATATACCGATATGACTTAGCCCTTCAATATATTTATCGGCTACGTTCATACCTCCTGTAAAGCCCACTTTACCATCAACAACAATAATTTTGCGATGATTTCGATAGTTTATATGATTTGTGAGTTTAGGTAGGATAACAGGCATAAAAGGGTATATCTCAACCCCTGCATCACGCAATTTATTGATATATTTTTTTGACAATCCCCAGCTTCCGACTCCGTCATAGATAATTCGCACCTCTACTCCCTCTCGTGATTTTTGACACAAAATATCGGCTATTTCATTACCAATTTTATCATCTCTAATGATATAAAATTCGAAATGAATAAATATTCTAGCCTCTTGCAAAGCCTCAATTATCGAGTCGAAGCAGCTACGTCCATCCGATAACACCTCCACCTTTTCATCTCTAAAAAGCGGTGCTCGATTGTTGTTTAGCAGTAAAGTCCCAATATCTCGGTGAAAAATAGAGTCTACTCCACCATCAAAAATTAGACTGTTAATCTCATACATTTGTCGATAAATAATGTAGTCGGTATATTGGAAATCTTCGATATGCTTGCGATGAAATATTTTACGTTTACGAAGATCTTGACCAAGACTAAAATATAAAAATGAACCGATAAATGGCAAAAAAACAACCACTAGAATCCAAGAGAGCGATTTTACAGGCTCTCGTTTATCATAAATAATCGATATGATAATTGGTATTGCAACGGCAATAAAATATATCAAAATTAAATAATATAGCATAATTATCGATATTTTTCTTCAAATATAGCCATTTTTTTTTATAAAATGAAACGTTTTTGACAAATTTAGCAATAAAATTTGGTAACTATAAAAAAATGCACTACATTTGTAATAGAATTAATGGAAAGCACCGATTGATGTAAAAATCAATTGGGGTTTCTTTTTTTTATTAAATCCGTAAATAATCTAAGGAAGTTCTAAATTCTGGATTTTGAGAGATTTTAGAAATTACCTTTAGCTTAAGGAGATTTTAAATCCAATTTTAGAATTTTAATTAAGGGAATTTTGTGATTCCCTATACTATTTTTGTCTTATTAAAAAAAAGAGGATGAACAAAAAATAATTTTAGGCAAATTAATTACAAAATAACAATTATAATATGGCAAGTGTAATATACATGACAGAAGAGGGGTACAAAAAATTAAAAGATGAATTAGACCAACTTCGTAGCGTTGAACGCCCAGCAATTTCGCAACAAATTGCAGAAGCAAGAGATAAAGGCGACCTTTCTGAAAATGCAGAGTATGATGCAGCAAAAGAGGCGCAAGGTTTGTTAGAGATGAGAATTGCAAAAATGGAGGCAACCTTTGCAGCAGCTCGTATACTCGACCAGAGCAAAATAGATACTAGTGCTGTTCAGATTTTAAATAAGGTAAAAATCAAAAACTTAGCTACTAAAAAAACAGTAGAATATATGTTGGTTTCAGAAAATGAGGCAAACCTTAAAGAGGGTAAGCTCTCAATCTCTACTCCTATTGGTAAAGGTCTATTAGGCAAAGCAGTAGGCGATGTTGTAGAGGTAAAAGTACCATCTGGGCTTATGAGTTTTGAAATTATTGATATTTCTATTTAGATTGATTTTTTAAATGGGGGTGACACAAAAGCCACTATTTTATACAAACAACCCTTACCACAAGCTCTGTGGCAAGGGTTGTTTGTATAAAATGGGGGCTTTTGTGTCACCCTCTTGTTTGTCTATTTTAGGGACTTTTGGGTCACCGTCCTAAAATATAGGGAACCACTAAAACAGCCCACGTTCTAAAAATTCATTAATTCCTTTTGACATATACGACGAGTCATTTCCAAAAATCCAATATGTATTGTTTAATTTTACAATTGCATAACCATTTTCATCTAACTCTTTTTTAGGCTCTACACCACCCTCATTTTTAAAATTTATAGGATTAGGCGCATAGAGCGCACTAAGTAAATAATAAGTGCTACCTTTGCATTATGGGAGCAAGAGAAAAATTTATAGGCGTGAACTCGATAAAGTTTTACAGTCGTTTTACGACAGA
>JAWXTR010000086.1:0-14575 GCA_044433365.1 Rikenellaceae bacterium | reverse complement strand
CGGCTCAAATCAAAATTATATGGCAATTCTTCAACAAGATAGGCTATATATGGGACTAGAAGAGGTGGCAAAAGATGAATACCGACTTGGGGGGATACGTGCAAATGTTAGAAACATGTCGCAATCACGTTTTAACCACCCTAACACAATCACTTTAAAAATCAATGGCGAAGATAAAAGCATTAGTGGACTTCCTGCAAAGTTAAATATCTCTCATACTAAATGGTCACCATCCAACAAGTATGTAGCATTTACAAATATTACACCTAGCGAGACAGAGCTTTGGAGAGTTGATGTTCAAACACTTAAAGCAACAAAAATCAGCCAGCAACCAATGAACCTTACTACTCTTAGAGATGGTTTCTATTTTATAGATGATCAGACAATCATCTATCCTGCAACGGTTGAAGGTGCACAAATTCCAGATATGAATAGATTGGCTACAGCTCCTGCAATTCAAGAAGTAGATGGTAAAAAGCTTGGTGATAGCACTGTTGCCGATGTGATAACTAGTCCTATGGAAGAGGATATGTTTGAATATTTTGCCACTTCACAACTTACAATTATTTCTGATGGTAAGTCGACAAAAGTGGGCAATCCTGCAATTGTATCAAAAGTTACTCTTTCGCCAGACAAACAATTTATGTTACTTCGCACTGTACATAAACCATTCTCTTACATTACATCATACAACTCATTTCCTCACAAACTAGAGTTAATTGAGCTTTCAACTGGCAAAGTTATCAAAACCCTTGAGGATAAAACAGTAACAGAAGAGGATAAAGACAAAAGCATAAAAGCTTCAAACTTTAATTGGCGTACAGATGTCCCTGCAACTCTATATTGGTCTGAAAAAAGCACAGATAAAGATGAAGAGGATAGCGACAAAAACGACTCAAAAGAGGAAAAAGAGAAAGATAAACCAGAAAAATTATTTCAAACAAAGGTTTATGAGCAACCAGCTCCTTTTACAGCAGAAAAAGAGCTAATACTTAATCCAGAATTTGAATTGAGAGAGATAACTTGGGGTAATAGCAATCTAGCAATATATTCTGAAACATCTAAAAAACAAGAAATTAGCCGCACTGTAATGTTTAACCCATCTGATAGTAGCGAAGATTTAGATATTCTATTTACAAAATCTACTCGTCCCGATACTGTTAAAAATTACACAGTCGTAGGTAGTCCATATACAACTTTAAATGAGTATGGCGAAAAGGTGTTGTTTTTAGATAAAAAACCAACCACAATCTACTTTACTGGATACAATCGCCCTGATGCAGAAGGTGTTGCAATGTCGTTTGTAGATGCTTTTGATTTAAAAAAGAGAGAATTTAGCGAGCTTTGGGTCTCTTCGGCTCCATATAAAAGTTCTATTCTAAAAATTTCAAATCCTAAAAATCTTGAGGTCCTTGTTTCACGTGAATCTCCAACTTCTCCTCTAAATTATGCCCTTATTAACACTAAAAAAGGTAGTGAAACAGAATTAACAGCATTTGCCGACCCCGCTCCAGCACTTCGTGAGCTAGGTCGTGAATTTATATCATATAATCGTAAAGATGGAGTTGAGCAGAGAGCTATTCTTCTTACCCCTAAAGGTTATGACAAGAAAAGAGATGGTGCGCTTCCTGTATTTATGTGGGCTTATCCTGGAGAGCACAAAAGTGCTGTTGAAGCAGAAAAAAGACATGTTCATAAATATAGCTTCACTCCGTCAACCTCTGCTGCTTTAGCTGCACTTGAGGGTTATGCTGTAATGCTCGATATGAGTATGTTTATTATCTCAGAAAATACTGATAGCGAGCCAAACGACGTGTTTATCTCACAACTTGTATCAAATGCTGAGGCTGCTGTCGACTTTGTAGTAGATTATGGTGTAGGTGATAGAAATCGCATTGGCGTTGGTGGACACTCTTATGGTGCATTTATGACAGCTCACCTACTTTCTCAAAGCGATTTGTTTGCTGCAGGTGTAGCTCGTAGTGGTGCATACAACCGCTCTTTGACTCCTTTTGGATTCCAACGTGAAGATAGAGATTACTGGAAAAATCCTGAGCTATATTTTGATATGTCGCCATTTTCACACGTAAAAAATCTAAAAGAACCTATTCTTTTAATACATGGTCAACTAGACGAAAATTCAGGTACATTCCCTATCCAAACACAACGCCTATACCAAGCTCTATCGTATTTAGGACACACCTCAAGATATGTAGTTCTACCTTACGAAAGCCACGGCTATAGAGCAATGGAAAGCAACTACCAACTTTGGTGGGAAACAATCAATTGGCTAGATACTCACGTTAAAAATGCAAAACCAAAAGAGGATAAAGAAAAATAGATCTATTTTTACCTATAAGGGCTCATTTTTAAAATCTGTTTGCGCTCCAATTTTCTTTGAAAATTGTGCCATCAGTGGTCTCGAAGAGCCACTGATGGCGTGTTTTTGTTCACTTTTTCTAAAAAAGTGTTAAATATAGTTTTTAAGAGGGTGACCCAAAAGCACCCATTTTCACAAACAACCCTTGTCACAGAGCTTGTAGCAAGGGTTGTTTGTATATTTTAAGGGCTTTTGGGTCACCCCCTTTAGAGGTTTTTTAGGTACGTAACTATAGCAAATTAGGTTGATATTAATTTTGCGAATGACCCTTGCGAATTTGCCTATTTTGAAAATCAGATAGTTTTATCTAATCAATATCTATCTACAACAAAGCCTCAAGCCCATCAAAACTAACTGCTTGCGATAGTTTCTCTTTGCTCATTATTGCTTGATGCGAAGCAGGAATTTCGACAGTTAACCCAACTGCACGCTCTATTACATCAGCAAATTTTGAGCAGTGAGCTGTAGAGGCGTAAAATCCATCGGCTCCAGTATCACGCATAGCCATAAAACCAACTGCACTATGTGGGTCGCTAACGTAACCATAAGTTTCGTAAATCTCCTTCATAGCAGCCTCGATTTGAGCATCGCTATAGCTAACCCCCACCATTCTTTCGGTAAGCTCCTCAAAGCTCATAAGCTCTATAAGACGCTCATAGTTACTTGGATTACCAACATCCATAGCGTTAGCACAAGTTTGTACTGATGGTTTCGCACAGTATACACCGCTTTTTAAGAATTGAGGAATTGTGTCGTTAGCATTTGTAGCAGCGATAAATTTGCGGATAGGAAGTCCCATTTTATTAGCAAGGATTGCAGCAGTAATATTTCCAAAATTTCCACTTGGCACCACTACATCACACTCTGCCGCTCCTGTGGCTTTTTTCCATTGAATATATCCCCAAAAGTAGTAAAAAGATTGAGGAATCCAACGAAGAATACTAATTGAGTTTGCCGATGTTATATTTTTAGCTGCACATAGCTCTTTCTTTGCAAAAACATTTTTTACCATAGCTTGACAATCATCAAAAGTGCCATCTACTCTTAGGGCATGAATGTTTCCACCGAGTGTTGTCATTTGTCGCTCTTGAAAATCACTAACTTTTCCCTCTGGATATAGAATATATACATCTATTCCCTCTACTCCATAAAATCCATCGGCAACTGCACTACCTGTATCGCCCGAAGTGGCTGTAAGGATGATGGTTTTGTCGTTTGGGCAAAGTGCTGCAAGCATACGAGCCATAAAACGTGCACCAAAATCTTTAAATGCAAGCGTAGGACCGTGGAAAAGCTCTAATGTAAATAGGTTTGAATCACCAAAACGATGAAGTGGTAGAGCAAAGTTGTAGGCATCAAAAATAATATCCTTTAACACCTCTCTATCCATATCCTCACCAAAAATTAGGTCGGCTACGTAATATGCCATATCTGCAAACGACTTTTCCGCCGCAGCTTCTAATTTTGAAATCTCTATTTGCGGTATGCTCTCTGGCATATACAGACCGCCACAAGGGGCTAAACCGCTTTTAGCAGCCTCTTGTAATGTGTAAAATTTACTTTTATCTCTAGTTCCGTAATATCTCATCTTCAATTATAAATTATAAATTACGCATTATGAATTATGAATTATAAATTATGCATTAATCAAATGGCATCCCTCGTTGCAAATATCAGAGGAGTATGTATCAGCTCCAACGCCTAACTCTTCGAAATGGGCTGCCATAACTTTGGCTATATTGTCGGCACTCTCCTGCGAAGTAGCTAGTGCAAATACCGACGGACCAGAACCGGAAATATTTGAACCAATTGCACCTTCACACTCCGAAATTGCACTTTTTAATTTATCATATTCTGGGATAAATTTTTTGCGATAAGGCTCTGCAACATAATCTTTAAGTGCACGTGACACTAGAGCAACATCGCCATTATAAAGACCAGCGATAAACGAACCTAAATTTGCCCATTGACGTATTGCTGTCGACATCGGTAGCTCTGGCTTTAAAACAGCACGACTATCGATTGTTTTAACCTCTATATGAGGATGAACTACAGCGCAATACAATTTCATAGCAGGATGAATACGCACTACATCAATAGGGTTGTAATCTCTTACTAACACTACCCCACCTAAAAGCGCAGGAGCCACATTGTCGGCATGACGGGCACCACTTGCGATACATTCGCCCTCTAAAGCAAATGGAATCAACTCTTCATCGCTAAAACCAAGCTCCATAAGCTCGTTATAGCCAACAACTGCCGAAGCAGCAGCCGAAGCACTCGAACCAATTCCGCTACCTGGCGAGATTTTCTCTTTTATAACAATCTTAACACCACATTTTTTGCCCGTAGACTCCCACATAGCACGTATAGCGTGAGTCATAAGATTCTTTTCTGGGTCGGTAGGAAGATTTACTCCACTTTCGTTTACATACTCTATATCGTCAGACTCAGTTAACGACATCTCAATTAAATCACCAGCACCTTTAAATGCAAAACCCATCGCATCAAATCCACATCCCACATTTGCAACTGTAGCAGGGGCAAAAACTTTTACTGACTTCATAAATATATTATTTTGTAGTGAAATTATAATTTCACCATTTTATATTGCAAAATTTTTCTCCATAGTCCTAAAACTATAGTAATCTTTTTAAAATAAATTGATTAAATCCCGAAAAAAGAGCATACTAATCCTTTTGCTCCTTACTTGGAAAGACGAGCGATTGAACATTAAAAATATCGCTCCGATAGCTGAAAATATAATAAATCCCCCCTAAGGGGTGATAATAATGGTTGTGGTGGTAAAGGTATGAAGCGAAAAAGAGGCACTAACCGTTGCGGTCGTGCTACAAATAATATTTGTATATAAACTCTTTAAATTCATACTTTATAATAACTATTAGGTATATTAACCTTTTATAATAATTTAGATTAGGTATATAACCTTTATCTTTCGCAATGTAGGAATAATAAGTTATTTTACCAAATAAAATTTACTGATTTTCAAATTTTAACATATTTGTGTTATTTTTAACACTTATATTTTTAAATAACAATCTTTAATATAGATTACAAATTTAAAGGTATATATCTCAAAATTTGTATTTTTGAAATATATACCTTTAAATAGCTTTTAAATTTATAATTTTTCGTAAAAAAATTAACAAACTATGATAGCAACAATTTTGCCTGCTCACGAGCAGCATCAGTTACAGAGCTTGCACTAATCATCTTAGCTATAACCTCGATACGCTCACTATCGCTCAATTTTTCGATTTTTGTTATTGTAGTATCATCTTTCTCACTTTTTGACACCATAAAATGCGCCTCACCTTTCGATGCAACTTGTGGAAGATGTGTGATACAGATAGTTTGAATAGAAGATGATAGTTTTTTCATAATTTCACCCATTTTATCTGCAACTTTCCCCGAAACTCCCGTATCTATTTCATCAAAAATAATTGTAGGCAATTTTTTATATTTGGCAGTTATAGATTTTAGCGACAACATCACTCTCGACATCTCACCGCCAGAGGCTACACGCTCAATTGGCTCAGCACTTAACCCTTTATTAGCAGAAAATAGGAATTTTATACGATTCTCGCCATATTGGTTAAGTTCGAAATTATTCTCTATATTAACCATAAAATTACTGCTTTCCATTCCAAGTTCAGAAAGCTGTAAAACAACCTGTTTTTCGATAATTCTAGCCGCTTTATTACGCTTTTCCGTCAATTTTTCAGCTATTTTATTGGCCTTTGTTTGAAGCGTAGCAATTTCGATTTCGCACTGTTCGATATGTGTAGAGCTTAAATCTATATTTAGAAGTCGCTCTTCCAACTCCTCACGAATAGTGATTAAATCCTCCTCGTTTTTGGCATTATGTTTTAGAAGTAGCTTGTTAATTTTACTTATTCTCTCCTCCAACTGCACAGTCTGCTCAGGATTATCAGAGATATTGTCTACATAGTTGTAAACCTCCTCATTTATATCTTTCAATTCATAAAGAACTGTCGATAATCTCTCTTCAAGTGAAGCAGCAAGAGGCAAAACATTTGAAATTTTAGAAAAAGAGTTTACAACACTTTTAATAGTCGAAATTACTGAGCCATTTTCACCATCAATAAGCTCATTTGCCTCCAAAAAACACTCTTTTATCTGCGAAGCATTAGCAAGAAGTGCAAAATCAGCCTCTGCTCTTTCAAGCTCGCCAATAGTAATATTTGCACCCTCCAACTCCTCATACTGATACTTAATATAGTCGTAATCAAGGATATTTTTTGCACTATCCTCACGAAGTTTTTTAACACGCAGCTTTAAACGCCTTAGCTCATTAAAATATTTTGTATACTCATCCAAAAGCAACTCATTTTGCGCAACTGCATCAACAACGGATGTTTGAAAATTCTCTTGAGATAGAAGCAATGTTTGATGTTGAGAGTGAATATCGACAAGTCGCTCACCTACAATCTTTAAAGTCGAAAGCGTTACAGGTAGGTCATTAATATATGCACGACTTTTTCCAGAGGGTAAAGTTACTCTACTAATAATTGTTTCTTCTTCATACTCTACATCATTTTCAGCAAAAATATCCTCTAAATCATAACCTCTAACATCAAAATGAGCCTCTATAACGCTCTTTTTGTAGCTATTACGACTTGCTTTACCATCATTTTTTGCCCCTAAAAGCATTGAAATTGCCCCTAGAAGAATAGACTTACCAGCACCTGTCTCACCAGTGATAATATTTAAACCATCAGAAGTTTCAATATCTAATGAATCAATCAATAGGTAATTTTCTATATGTAACCTTTTTAGCATCTTGGTATGATTTCTATAAATTAATAGAGAAAATTCAGAATTTTCTCCTAAAAAAATTCTTTTTTGCAGAGCGAAGTTACTTGTTTTTTTCAAAAGAGAAAATTTTTTTTTATCTTGCACAAAAAATAAATTTAAAGATATATTATTTCACAAATAAAAACGATTATAAATCAAACAGTTAACATAAATGATTGAAAATTTTAAACCTACAGAGTATAAGCTAAAATGCGTTGCTTCTGGTCGCATTTTTGAAGATAGTGGATGGATTCTTGACGATAACGAATCGTCTACTGCATCATTAATTAGAGCAGAGTATAAAAAGACGAAATTAGAGGTAAAAGATGACTCTGCGGGGTTATATAAATTTGCTGATTGGCTTCCTATTAGCCGCACACTAAAAGGTTCGTCAGCTCCTGTCACTTTTAAAAGTGAAAAGCTTGCTAGCAAGCTCGGATTAGATAATCTCTACATCACTTTTAGTGGCTATGCTCCTCAATTTGGTGCAACTTTCCAAACTTGTTCATTTAAAGAGACTGAAGCATATTCAGTTTGTGGACGTATGAAAGAGGGCGACAAAAGAGTATTGGTAGTTGCCTCTGCTGGCAATACCGCTCGTGCTTTCGCAAAAGTTTGTAGCGATAACAACATACCTCTACTTCTTTGTGTTCCAGAGGCAAATATTAATGCGCTTTGGTTTGAAGAGCCTGTTAAAGATTGTGTAAAACTTATCGTAACAGAGATGGGTTCGGACTATTTCGATGCTATTAATCTTGGAAATATTGCTGTTGAATCGCCAAAATTCTTTGCTGAGGGTGGAGCAAAAAACATTGCTCGTCGTGACGGTATGGGGACAACATATCTTTCGGCTGCTACAACAATTGGAGAGCTTCCTGACTACTATTTTCAAGCAATTGGTAGTGGAACTGGTGCAATAGCTGCTTGGGAGGCAAATATGCGATTAGTTGAAGATGGCGGTTATGGCAATAAAATTACGAAACATATTCTTTCGCAAAATGCACCATTTTTGGTAATGTATGATGCTTGGAAAGCTCACTCTCGTGCTCTTTTAGAGTTTGACGATGCTTCGGCTCGCATTGCAGCCGACACAATCGTTGCAAAGGTGCTTTCTAATAGAAAACCTCCATACTCTTTAGTGGGAGGTGTATTCGACACACTATCTGCAACCAATGGCGACATAATTAGCGTTACAAATGAGGAGGCTAAAGCTGCTGCTTCGCTTTTTGAAGAGTGTGAAGGGGTAGATATTTACAGTGCTGCGGCTTGTGCAGTTGCTTCACTTATAAAAGCTGTTGAAAGTGGTGATATTGAAAAAGATAAAATCGTAATGTTGAATATTACAGGTGGTGGCGAAAAGCTATTTCAATCAAATCATGAGCTTCACTACCTAAAACCTAGTGCAGTATTTGGAACTAGTCCTGATAAGGCTGAGGTTATCTCTGCTATTGAAGCAATGTTTTGATAATGCATAATTCATAATACAATGCATAATTCATAATTCATAATTATTTCCCGCACTGTAGAGACGATAGGTCTATCGTCTCTAATCGAACACAGCAATAATTATGAATTATGCATTATGAATTATAAATTATTAAAGCGTAATCGCCGTACCAATTCCATTTAAAAGCTCTTGACTACTACGGATAACCACCTTTTTAACACCACTATTAAGAGCAGCGAAAGCGTTTTCTAGTTTTGGCAACATTCCGTCAGCTACAATATTTTCGCTTTTTAAAGTCTCAAAATCAGCAGGTGTGATATGTTCTATTACCGAATTTTCATCTTCAATAGATAGTAATACCCCCTTTTTCTCGAAACAGAATACTAAATCTACCTCAAAAACCGAAGATAGACCCACCGCTACAGTTTGAGCAACTGTGTCGGCATTAGTATTAAGCAGCTCATTATCAAGCGAAATAGTAATAGGCGCAACTACAGGAGTGTAGCCGCTACTTAGTAGCTGCTCAAATAGAGCAACATTAAATTTTGCAACAAGTGGATCGCCAACATATCCAAAATCTATTGGTACGCTATCACGTCGTCTTGAAACAATAGCAGCACCATCAGCTCCACACAATCCAAAGCTATTTACACCCTCTGAGCGAAGAGCTGCAGTGATTTTTTTATTAATCAAACCAGCATATACCTGTGTTACAACATCCAAAGTCTCCTCATTTGTAACACGACGACCACCAATCATTTGAGCCTCAATACCAAGTGCTTTAGAGATAGTTGTAGCAATCTTTCCACCACCATGAACTAATACTTTCGCTCCCTCTATTTTTGAAAATTCACCTAGAAATTGCGATAATGCTGTAGGATTGTCTACAACATTACCACCAATTTTCATAACTGTTATTTTTTGCATAATACTCGTTTAAACGCCTCTAAGAATAAATCTGCATGCTCTTTAGTAATGTTAAGAGCAGGAAGCAGACGGATTACATTTTTATCACCAGCAGAGCCTACAAACACTTTTTCGTCGTAAAGTAGTTTTTTTCTAAACTCACCGCTATCATAACCTAAATCGATACCAATCATTAGACCACGACCACGTAGTTTTATGCCCTCAATTTTTAAAAGCTCCTCCATCAAGTAGTTACCGATTGTGTTAACATTTTCGATAAGGTTGTTTTCAGCAATCTCCTCAGCAACTGCAATAGCAGCAGCACAAGCCAGATGATTACCACCGAAAGTTGTACCTAACATACCATATTTAGGGGCAATTTTTGGTGAAATAAGCGTAGCACCCATAGGGAAACCGTTGCCAATACCTTTAGCCATAGAGTAAATATCAGCCTCTACACCTGCATAGTCGTGAGAGAAGTAGGTACCTGTTCTACCGCAACCACACTGCACACTATCAGCAATATATACGGCACCAAACTTATCGCAAAGCGTGCGAATAGCCACTAAAAACTCTTTTGTAGCCACTGTAATACCTGCAACACCCTGAATACCCTCTGTAATAACAGCTGCTACTTCGCTACCATTAGCTTCGAAGTATGCTGTAAGAGCTTCAACATCGTTGTAAGGCAAGAAAACTACGTTGTCAGTCTCATTAACAGGTGCAATAATCTTAGGATTAGCAGTACACGAAACTGCTAGAGATGTACGTCCATGGAAAGCACCCGAAAAAGCGATAACTTTTTTGCGCCCTGTATGGAACGATGCAAGTTTAAGAGCATTTTCGTTAGCCTCAGCACCCGAATTACAAAGGAATAGCTGATAATCCTCTTTACCTATTACTTTTGTAAGTTTTTCACAAAGCTCATTTTGGATAGGGATATGTACTGAATTTGAGTAGAAACCTATGTTTGAAAGCTGCCCTATAAGAGCTGCAACATAACGTGGATTTGTATGCCCGATTGATATTACAGCGTGTCCGCCATACATATCAAGATATTTTTGGTTATTGTCGTCCCAAACGTATGAACCTTCACCTTTTGTGATTGTTACGTTATATAGTGGGTAGACATCAAATGTTTTTATCATTTTTAATATTTTTTTAAGGGATTAGAAAGCAAGAGGTTTTAATTTAAGACCCTCTTTTTCATCTAATCCAAACATTATATTCATATTTTGAACAGCCTGTCCTGATGCACCTTTTAGTAGGTTGTCAATTTCTGAGATTATAACAGCGTTATCGCCATGTTTTTCAACAAAAACAATCGCTTTATTTGTGTTAACTACCTGTTTTAGATGTATATTGCTCTTTGCGACATGTGTAAATGGCGAAGCAGAGTAGTACTCCTCGTAAAGTGCTGTAAGCTCAGAGGCTGAAAGGTCGGTTTTGGTATATACTGTTGCGATAATTCCACGAGGGAAGTCGCCACGGTAAGGTACGAAGTTGAAATTGTGGTCGAAAGATGGTTGGTTTGTGCGAAGTGTCTCGCCAATCTCAAGAAGATGCTGGTGCGAGAACATTTTGTATGCCGACATATTCGAACTTCTCCAACTAAAATGTGTTGTTGCAGTTGGTTTCTGTCCTGCACCTGTCGAACCTGTTGTAGCACTTGCATGAATATCGTCTGTAAGCAATCCTGCTGCTGCAAGAGGTAAAACCGCTAGCTGCAAAGCTGTAGCAAAACAGCCTGGATTTGCAATATTCGATGCTTTTTCGATTTCAGCATGGTAAGCTTCGCAAAGACCGTACACAAACTGACGATTGCCGATAGTCGACTTTTCAACTAGACGAAAATCGTGGCTAAGGTCGATAATTTTAACATTTTCACCTATTTCGTTAGCTTCCAAAAATTTGCGTGAGTCGCCATGACCCAAACATAAAAACATAACATCTATATCTGAATGAAAATCCTCTGCAAAACGAATATCTGTATCTCCGAAAAGATCGCTATGAACCTCCCAAAGATATTTTCCCCCGTTACTATTACTATGTACGTATACCAACTCTACGCTTGGGTGGTTGATAAGCAGACGACACATCTCGCCACCTGTATATCCTGCACCTCCTATAATTCCTGCTTTTATCATTTTTATAATGATTATTAATGGGGAACTTCTAAAATCTGACTTTCGGAGCTTTTCCGTTTTAGAACTCCCCAATGGTTATAAAAAAGGCTAGTGAATAGAGCAATATCTAGTCACTAGCCATTTATAATTAACTATTTACCGTTAATTTTACGGTGTAGTGAAGTTTGATAGCCGAAAATTTTGGCAAAACCTTTAACGTCTTCGCCTGTCCAGTTTGCCATAGTCTCACCATAAGCACCAAACTTGCTTGACATTAAATCATGCTCACTTTCGATACCTACAACCACAAAACGGTATGGATGAAGCTCTACGATTACATCGCCCGTTACACACTCTTGCGTGCTTTGAAGCATAGCCTCCATATCACGCATCACTGGGTCGTAATATTGACCTTCGTGTAGGTAGTTGCCATAGAATGGAGAGATTTGGTCTTTCCAAAACAGCTGCCATTTTGTAAGTGTGTGCTTTTCAAGCATGTGGTGAGCTTTAATGATAATCATAGGCGCAGCAGCTTCAAAACCTACACGACCTTTGATGCCGATAATCGTATCACCTACGTGCATATCACGACCTATAGCATAAGGTGCAGCTATTTTTTGAAGTTGTTGGATACCTTCTACCTTATTTTCGTATGTGGTACCATTAATAGCAGTCATTTCGCCTTTCTCAAACGAAAGAGTGATGCGCTGTGGCTCTGTTGCAGTTAATTGCAATGGATACGCCTCTTCAGGAAGAGTTTCTGAGGATGTTAAAGTCTCTTTACCACCTACAGAAGTACCCCAAATTCCTTGATTTATAGAGTATTCAGCTTTTTTGAAGTCGAAATCTACACCATGTGAGCGAAGATATTCAATCTCCTCTTCACGGCTAAGACGTTTTTCACGAATTAGGGCGATAACCTCGATTTGTGGAGCAATAATATCAAATACCATATCAAAACGAACTTGGTCGTTACCAGCACCTGTAGAACCGTGACATATATAGTCTGCATTCATATCTGCTGCATATTGGGCAATAGCAGTAGCTTGCGAAATACGCTCAGAGCTAACAGAAATAGGGTAAGCACCATTTTTTAGTACATTACCAAATATCATATATTTGATAGTGTCGTTGTAATACTCTTGAGATACATCCAAACAAACATAACTCTTAACACCTAGAGCAATCGCTCTATCTTCAATCTTTTTAAGCTCCTCAGCTGAGAAACCACCTGTGTTTGCTAATGCAGCGTGCACCTCTAAACCCATCTCTTGAGCTAAATAAATAGCACAATATGAGGTATCTAATCCGCCACTAAATGCTAAAACTACCTTTTTCATAGTATAATATATTTATTTTTTTAATACTTTCTTCTTTTTTGAAAATTTAATCGTGATTTTCATCCTCTTCAACTGGTGGAGTGTAATCACCCAAAACTGCATCAACATCAATTGGAAGAGACTGAGTAGCTGGGTCGAAAACCATCGCTGTACATAAGCAGTTTTTCCGCTCTTTAATCTTTAAAATCAAGCAATTTACGCAATTTTCACAACCTTTCCAAAAATTATCGTCGTCGGTAAGTTCCGAATAAGGAACTGGACGGTAGCCTAACTCTGAATTAATCTTCATAACTGCAAGGCCTGTAGTTAGTCCAAATAGTTTTGCGCCTTTATAGCGTCGTAGTGAAAGAGCAAAAGTTTTGGTTTTAATTGCTTTAGCTAAACCTAATTTACGAAATGGAGGAGAGATAATTAGACCAGAATTTGCTACAAATTCGCCATGACCCCAAGTTTCGATATAACTAAACCCTGCCCAACGTCCATCTTTATGAAAAGCTATTACAGCTTTCGAATCTATCATTTTTTGTGCTACATACTCAGGTGTACGTTTTGCAATACCTGTTCCACGTGCTTTAGCTGAAGAGTGCATCTCTTCGCAAATTTCTTCGGCAAACTTTGTATGCTCATTAGTGGCAACTAACACCACGAAATCGTCGATTGTCATCTTTATTTTATATGTTTATAAGAGATGTGAGACCTACCTCACGGTAAATCTTACAAAATTATAAAAAAACTATTTACTTTTGATTGTTTTGGCTATTTAGAATGTATAAGGGTATAAAAATTGCTTGCCAAAATCATTGCTGGAGGAAAAACTTCCGACACGTAGCCGAAATACTATCGTCGTCGTCGCTCTATGGTCGACCTTACGAATACGCACACACCTTTAAGCAGCATTTCGCTACCTAACATATTAAGTGGTGTATTAAATTTATTCATAATTTATATTTTGTGCGTTATTTATGGGCGCAAATATAATAAAAATTATTTGTTTTGCAATATTAATTTTTAACATTTAGTGAAATTTAACATCTAACTACCCTTTAGTGTCTATATAAAACATTAAAGGGTAGTTAAAGATTAATTTTAAATTCAGGATTTTGAGAGGTTTACTTTTATGAAAGTTCTAAGTAGTGTAAAACAATTATTGCCATATTCTTAATAGCACTCTTGGAGCGATATTTTTCACTAGGGGAGTTCTAAATTCTGAATTTTGAGAGATTTTTTGTTTTAAGGCTTTAGATTTGGATTTTGCAAATATAGGCTGTAGTGGCTCCTACCACCTTTATTTGCAAAATCCAAAGATGAAGTCTTAAAACAAAAAAGCTCCGAAATTCAGATTTTAGAAGTTCCCACTATTAAATCTCAATATAGAACCACTATATTTTCGATTCAATAGCAAAAAATCTCATCTCCAATAGCACTAAGTAGTGTAAAACAATTATTGCCATATTCTTAATAGCACTCTTGGAGCGATATTTTTCACTATTAAATCTCAATATAGAACCACTATATTTTCGATTCAATAGCAAAAAAT
>JAWXTR010000085.1:0-14632 GCA_044433365.1 Rikenellaceae bacterium | reverse complement strand
GGGTAAAATAATTATTGGTGTATTTTTAAAAGTGCTATTGGAGATGAGATTTTTTGCTATTGAATCGAAAATATAGTGGTTCTATATTGAGATTTAATAGTGAAAAATATCGCTCCAAGAGAGTGCTATTAAGAATATGGCAATAATTGTTTTGCACTGCTTATTATTCAACTGGAATATCTTTGTTAACATTTTTGCAACCGATAAGTGCATACCAAAGAGTGTAAACAAATAGAGCAACAAGTACCCAATAACTTGCAATATAACCGAAGCTATCAGCAATAGCACCTTGGATAAGTGGAATAATACCACCACCACAAACCATCACCATAAAGATGCCTGATGCCAAAGATGTATACTTACCTAAACCTTCTACAGCTAGGTTGAAGATACCGCCCCACATAATTGATGAGCAGAAACCTACAAATACAAGTAACATTACGCTAATTGGCACTTCTGACAAACCAAATGAAAGGTCAGAATTAAATACTGGCATATTTACAGTTATTGTTGTAGGGATAATAATAGCGAAGAAAGCTAAAGCAGCACCTAAGATAGACACGAAAGAAATCATCGTTTTGCTCGAGTATTTAGCAGCTATAGCACCACCAAATAGACGACCTAACATCATACAGAACCAGTAAGTTCCGCAAATTGCACCAGCAGCAGCAGCATCCATTGCAAGACCACCATCACCTAAAGGTCTAGTTAAGTATAGGTTAACAAAGTTAGGAACAGCAAGCTCAATACCCATATAAACAAAGATAGCTAATGCACCAAATTTGAAGTGACGGAAAGAAAGAGGGCTATGTTTGTCTTTTTCACCTGATGTAGCAGCATCGTCAGCAGCATAAGGCTCAGGAATGTTAACAGCACCTAAAACGATAAATGCAAGAGCAAAGATACCCATTGCAATAAGAAGAGCAGGAGTAGCATCCGAAATGGTTGGACTCATACTATTTCCGATAAGGAAACCTACCATAACTGGAGTGATAGTAGCACCGATAGAGTTGATAGTACCACCGAAAAGAAGAAGCTGGTTACCTTTGTTACCACCGCCACCTAAAGCATTAAGAAGAGGGTTAACAACAGAGTTTAAAAGACACATTGAGAAACCAGAGATGAAAGCACCAATAAGATATACGGCAAAACTTTCAACTTTACCAGATAATAAAGAGATACCAACACCAACAAAACCTACCGCAATAGCAAGAAGAGCTGTTTTTTTGTAACCAATTTTTTTAAGTAGCATACCTGAAGGTATACCTAGAAATGCGTAAGCAATGAAGTTTGCTGCATTACCCAATTGCGACATAAAGTCTGATGCCTTAAATTGCGATTTTACGATTACACCGAAAGGATTTTGAAGTCCTGTAACAAATGAAATCATAAAGAAAAGCGCAAACATCATAACAATCGGCATGACGTAATTTTTTTTCTGAGAAGTTGTCATAACTATATTTTTTATTTATAAATTCTGAATTTCAGAGTTTATGGGGAGTTCCCTTATGTTATTTTACTGAGAATTTAAATGTAATATGTTGCTCGTATACCTCTCCTTTACGAATAACCGGAGATGGGAAGTGAGGTTTGTTTGGAGCATCTGGGAAATTTTGGCACTCGATGGCAACACCGTCTCTGTTTTGGTGCTCTTTGCCACATTTACCCATACCACATCCTGTAAGCCAGTTGCCTGTATAGATTTGAACACCTGGTTGAGTTGTTGCAACATCCAATTTAATTCCACTCTCTGGGCTATAAAGCTCAGCAGCTGGAGTCATTACACCTGCTTTGTGGTTGTCGATAACCCAGCAGTGGTCGTAACCGTGACCAATAACAAGTGGTTCAAAATCCGCATCTATTTCAGCACCAATAGCTTTTGGCTCTCTAAAGTCCATAGGAGTGCCTGCTACTGGAGCAAATTCACCTGTAGGAATTTGAGTTTCGTCTGTTGGAAGGAAATTTTCAGCGTTAAGTTTTAGAGTGTGCGAATGAATATCGCCACTACCTTCACCGTTTAGGTTAAAATATACGTGGTTAGTAAGGTTTACAATAGTTGCGCCATCTGTTGATGCAAAATATGTAATTTCTAGTTCATTATCTTCAGACCAGTCGTAAACAGCCTCAACCCCAATCTCAGAAGGGTAACCCTCTTCACCTGGAGCAGCTACATAGTTGAAAACAACTCTATCTGTCTCAACTCGAGATTCCCAAACACGGTTCATAAAACCTGTAGGACCGCCATGGAGAGCATTAGGACCATTATTAGTAGCAAGTGTATATTCAACATCATCTAAAGTGAAACGGCCTTTTGCGATTCTATTTGCAAAACGTCCTACACTTTTACCATGAGCTGCACCATCACCAACATATTTGTCATACATTTTAAAGCCTAGAACTACATCACGCATCTGACCTTTGTTGTCAGGAACATTAACAGATACGATAGCAGCACCAATATTTATCAATTTTACCTCTGCACCACTACTATTTTTCATAGTGTAGAGAATTACCGCCTCGTCAGAGGCGGTAAATCCTAGAATTTCTTGTGAAATGTCTACCATCTCTACCAAAGTTTTTGAGGGTAAACACCGCTTTCCATCAATTTTACTAGTTTTTCAACTACAAACGGACGATCCTCTTTGTAAGTTACACCAAACCACTCAGCAGTGCTAGATAGAACTTCAAGAGTAACAGTACCATTAGCAGTAAGTTCGTTAACTGCTAGAGGAATAAAGAACTCAGATTTTAGCTCGCTTCCACGCTCTGTAAGGAAAGTTTTGAAGATATTTTCTGAATATTCGAAGAAATCTGGAGTAAAACCAAACATATTCATTGAAACGATAGTTTCAACAGAGATAGGTTGCATATCACCATTTTCGTCTTTGTAAGCAGCACCGCCTTCAACTTTTTCGATATGAGTGCGCTCAACGATATCAACTAAATTACCGTCAGCATCAGCTGTACAAACACCACGAGATACTGAACCAAAGTCAGACATAGTGTTTTTAAGAAGATAACCTACCATGCAATATTTGTTTTTTTCACCAGCTAAAGCAGTAAGTTTGTCGCCAATTACTTTAAATGCGTCAGCACCGTAGAAGTCGTCAGCATTGATTACAGCAAAAGGAGTATCAATAGCTTTTGCAGCCATTAAAAGTGCATGGTTAGTACCCCAAGGTTTTTCACGACCTTCTGGAACAGAGAATCCCTCTGGAAGATAGTCTAGCTCTTGGAAAACGTAATCAACCTCGATTTTACCACCGAAACGCTCACTGTTAAATACCTCTTTAAACTCTTGTTCGAAAGAGTGACGAATTACAAAAACAACTTTACCAAAACCACCTCTGATTGCATCAAAGATTGAATAATCAAGAATTGCCTCTTTGTTAGGACCAATTCCGTCCATTTGTTTTAATGATCCATAGCGAGAACCCATGCCCGCAGCTAGAATAAGTAATGTAGGTTTCATTTTTTTATATTGTTAAAATTAATCTTTTCTAAATGGTTTAATTTCTATCTATTCGAAAATAATAATACAAATATAATTAATTTTTATATTTAAATGGTTATCTTTGCTTGAAAAATTTAAGCTATAATATCATTTTTTATTTTAAAATCGGTGAAAATCAGCGTTTTTGGTGGGAATGTATTTTTTGAAAAAATATTTCATAAATCGTGATTTTACCCTATTTTTTAAGAAAAATGGCAAAAGTTAACTCCATTTCGAACTGAAACTTTTTGTCGTATCAATTAAAAAATGATTAACTTTAGCCTAAATTTAGCTCATGATATTATTCATTTTTGATTGAAAAAATTAAATTATAAAAGTTATATTTTAAAATTTTATTGTGATTATAAATAACTTTTTATACCGTTTTTTTAGCAAAAATACAGACAAAATAGTAGTAAAACAGCTTAACCTATGAACAAAATATTGGTATTATTAAAAAATTTTCGTCGAAAGTTTAGAGTAACTTTTCATGAAATACATGGTGGAAAAATTGTATGGCAAACATTTTTTTCGCCCTCTAGTATTTTTCTTTTTTTTATATCTCTACTATTTATTAATATGGCGTTAGCCGCAGCACTTGTTATTTATACGCCAGTTTTTGACCTAATTCCTGGTTACCCTGGTGCAAAATCTCGTGAAATCTTGGTCGAAAATTTAGTTCGCCTCGACTCGCTTGAAAAAGAGTTTACAATATGGAATAAATACAGAGAAAATATCGTTAGAATAATGTCGGGAGCCGATACTGTACCTGTAATAGTTGACGAAAAACTCGACTCATTAAAAAATATTATTGCTCAAGTTGAACCTCACAGCGATATAGATTCACTTTTTGTCGAAAGCATGAAAAACAATCCTACTGCCGTGATTAGCGAGAGAAAAAATGAAAAAAAGGTACAATCTGTAGATTTTTTCCTCCCAATAAAGGGGGTGGTAACTCGAAAATATGATATTAGTCAAGATTTTAGAGGGGTAGAAATCACAGCATCTTCAGAAGAAGAGCCTGTTTTAGCGGTAAATAATGGCACAATCACTCTTTCACTTTGGAGTCCAGAAAATGGCTATATCGTACAGATTCAACATGGTAATGGACTTGTTACTATATATAAAGGTCTATCTTATGTAATAAAAAATCAAGGTGAAAGCGTAAAAGGTGCTGAAGTTATTGGTTATGTAGGAGATAGCAGTAAGGCTATAGATAAAGAGAGTGAGAAAAACGAAAAACCTAAAGATTTAAATATAAATAATATAGATAGTTTAATGGTAGACAAAGATATTTCTACTCTACCATCTATTGTTATAGAGTTTTGGAATAGTGGCAATAGTGTCGACCCTTCAAACTTTATAAAACTATAGAGGAGTTTTTTAGGGATTTTAGGGAACTTCTAAAAATCGAATAAAACCAATTATTAGAACTCCCTTTAAGAGATTATAATTATTTAATATGACAGATAATAAAAACAAAAAACGTGTTGCAATTTTAGGTTCGACTGGCTCTATTGGCTCACAAACCTTAGAGGTAGTCGAAAGATATTCTGATTTATTTGAGGTTGTGACGCTTACAGCTAATAAAAGTTGGGAAAAATTGGTAGTTCAGGCTATAAAATTTATGCCCGATAGCGTTGTAATAGCAGATAAAAGCTATTATAAAAATGTTTGTGATGCCCTTTCTGATACATATATAAAGGTATATGCAGGAAGCGAAAGCGTGGAGCAAATTGTCGAAAATAGTGATATAGATGTGGTCGTATCGGCTTTAGTTGGCTTTTCTGGTCTTTTCCCGACTGCAAATGCTCTACGTCATGGCAAAAAAGTGGCACTTGCAAATAAAGAGTCGCTCGTTGTTGCTGGAGAGATTGTCATGGGGCTTTCTCAAAAGTATAATGCCCCAATAATTCCTGTAGATTCCGAACATTCGGCAATTTTTCAATCTTTAGTTGGCGAATACTCTCCTATCGAAAAGATTATTCTTACTGCCTCTGGTGGTCCGCTTCGTACTTGGTCGCAATCAGAGATTGAAAACGCTTCGGTTAACGATGTTTTGGCGCATCCTAACTGGGTTATGGGTCAAAAAATCACTGTCGACTCGGCAACTATGATGAACAAAGGTTTTGAGGTGATTGAGGCAAAATGGCTATTTGATTTAAAGCCAGAACAGATAGATGTTACGATTCATCCCTCATCTGTAGTTCATTCTATGGTGCAATTTTGCGATGGCGCAGTAAAAGCACAACTTGGCACACCTGATATGAAGCTTCCAATTCAATATGCCCTAACATTTCCTGAACGATTAGAGATGGACATCGAAAATAGGCTAGATTTTTCAAAAATAATGAACCTTTCGTTCTCTCCACCCGATAAAATTCGTTTCCCACTTTTAGAGGTAGCTTATGAGGCGATGCGAAAAGGTGGAAATATGCCTTGTATTGTAAATAGTGCCAACGAAGTGGCTGTGGCAGCATTTTTGGAGGGGAAAATCAACTTTGGTTCAATATTTCGTATTATAGAAAATTGCATATTAACAATAAATTATTTATCTTCGCCATCTTTAGACGACTATCTACTCTGCGATAGAGAGGTAAGAAAATATGCAGCAGAGATAGTTAAAAAACTGTAAATTATTAATATGGATGCTTTAATACAGGCTGCTCAGCTTATTCTGAGCCTTTCTTTACTTGTTGTGATTCATGAATTTGGTCACTTTATGTTTGCTAAACTTTTCGGCGCACGTGTCGAAAAATTTTATCTATTTTTCAACCCTTGGTTCTCGCTTTTCAAATATCCAAGAAACGCTCGTGAAGATCAAACTGAATATGGTATTGGCTGGATTCCATTTGGAGGATATGTAAAAATATCGGGCATGATTGACGAAAGTATGGATAAAGAGGCTATGAAAGAGGAGCCAAAACCTTACGAATTTAGAAGTAAACCTGCTTGGCAACGACTTCTAATTATGATTGGTGGGGTTATGATGAACCTTATCTTAGCAATCGTAATCTACTCCGGAATTAGCTATACTACGGGCACTAGCTACATCTCTAATAGTGATATTAAAGATGGATATATGTATAGTGAAACCGCTAAAGAGATGGGTTTTAAGGATGGCGACAAAATTGTAAGCGTTGGCGAGGAGGTTTTCGACAACTATCGCCAAATTCCTATGGCTATTCTTTTTAATGATGCAGAGTATGTAAAAATTGAGCGTAATGGCGAGCAAAAGAAGATATATATCGACAAATCTCTATTCCCTGCATTTTTAGAGAAGGGAAATTTTATTCTTGAACTGCGACTACCAATCGTAATTGACTCAGTACTAAATGAGTCGTCTGCTGCAACAGCAGGGCTTGCAAGAGGCGATAAAATTGTGGCGATAGACTCTACAAGAGTTCGCTATTTTGACCAATTAAAACCTATTTTGGAGCCTAAAGCAGGCGAAATAATTGCTGTTACAATAGATAGAGACGGACAACAGTTAACCAAAGAGCTTTCACTTAGCAGCGATGGCACAATGGGTTTCTACCACTCTTCCGATATTACGGGTTATTATCCAATCAAAACGGTTAAATACACGCTTCTTCAATCTATTCCACAAGGAGTAAAACTAGCTATTTCGCAAGTTGACAACTATCTAAAACAGATGAAACTAATATTTACCCCAGAAACTAAAGCATATAAAGCTGTTGGTAGTGTGGTATCAATGGGTAGTATGTTTGACAGCACATGGAATTGGCTTCACTTCTGGACTATAACAGCGTTTTTATCTGTAATATTGGCAGTTATGAATATTCTTCCTATTCCTGCACTAGATGGTGGTCACGTACTGTTCTTAATCTACGAAGTTGTAACACGTCGCAAACCTAGCGACAAATTTATGGAATATGCTCAAACTGCTGGTATGATTTTACTTATTGGCGTTATGATTCTTGCCTTGGGTAATGATATTTTTAAGCTTTTCCAATAAATATTATACAGAAAGGTGATTTAAAAGCACCGATTTTATACAAACACCCCCTGTCACATAGCTTGTGGCAGGGGGTGTTTGTATAAAATGGGTGCTTTTGGGTCATCCCCAATTCATTCTTCCTATTTTATTTTACTAAAAGCATAAAAAACGGTAAATAGCTCTATATCAAACCAAACTCCCCACTTTAATAAATATTTTTAACAGTTACAAAATTAATAAAATTTATTAAAAATAGAAACTTTTTTTCATTTTTTTTATATATATTTGTAAGCAATTAGCGATTTCAACAACTAAAATATAAATATATGAAAAACAAAAGAGTTTATTTTTTCGGTAATAAAAGAGCCGAAGGTAACGGTAAAATGAAAGAACTTTTAGGTGGTAAAGGTGCAAATTTAGCAGAAATGAACCTTATTGGGATTCCCGTCCCTCCTGGTTTTACTATTACTACCGACGTGTGTAACGAATACTATACTCTTGGAAAAGAGCAAGTTATAAAAATAATTAAAACCCAAGTCGAAACAGCGATGGCTGAGGTTGAGCAAAATATGGGCTGCTCGTTTGGTAGTATAGACAACCCTCTATTAGTGTCGGTTCGTTCTGGCGCACGTGTTTCTATGCCGGGTATGATGGATACTATTCTTAATCTGGGTCTTAACGATGAGGTTGTGGTTAGCGTTGCAAAAAAATCGGGTAATGAGCGTTTTGCTTGGGACTCTTATCGTCGTTTTGTACAGATGTATGGCGATGTTGTAATGGATATGAAACCTCAACAGAAAGATGACCACGACCCTTTTGAAGAGATTATCGATCAGATGAAAGAAGAGAGGGGTGTTGTTAATGACACTGACCTTACAGCTGAAGATTTGCAAGAGATGGTATGCAGATTTAAGAAAGCTGTGAAAAAGACTACAGGCAAAGATTTCCCAACCGACCCTTGGGAGCAGCTTTGGGGCGCAGTTTGTGCGGTATTTGATAGCTGGATGAACGAAAGAGCTATACTTTATCGCCAGATGAATCAATATCCTGCCGAGTGGGGTACAGCAGTAAATGTACAAGCTATGGTATTTGGTAATATGGGTGATAATTCGGCTACAGGTGTTGCATTTACTCGTGATGCTTCAACTGGTGAGAATATTTTCAATGGTGAATACCTAATTAACGCTCAGGGTGAAGATGTTGTTGCAGGTATACGTACTCCACAAGAGATTACACTTGAGGGTTCGAGACGTTGGGCAAAACTTCAAAATATTGAAGAAAGTGTTCGTAAAGAGCAATATCCATCGCTTGAGGAGGTGATGCCAGAGGTGTATCAAGACCTATTTAATACGCAAAATCACCTTGAAACCTACTTTAAAGATATGCAAGATATAGAGTTTACTATTCAAGATGGTAAGCTATGGATGCTTCAAACTCGTAGCGGTAAGCGTACAGGTCCAGCGATGGTACGTATGGCTATGGAGATGTTAGAAGAGGGGTTAATCGATGAAAAAACTGCTGTTTTAAGGGTCGAACCAAACAAACTAGACGAGCTTCTACACCCTATTTTCGACGCTGCTGCTATTAAATCAGCTAACGTACTTACTAAAGGTCTACCTGCATCGCCAGGAGCTGCATTTGGACAGATTGTTTTCTTTGCTGACGATGCCGAAATGTGGGCAGCTGATGGTAAAGAGACTATTTTATGTCGTACCGAGACCTCGCCAGAGGATTTAAAAGGCATGGTTGAGGCAAATGGTATATTGACTGCTCGTGGTGGTATGACTTCGCATGCTGCAGTTGTTGCTAGAGGTATGGGTAAATGTTGTGTATCGGGAGCAGGTGAGCTTACTATCGATTATAAAGCTCGCACAATGCGCTGTGGCGATATTACCCTTGTTGAAGGCGATTGGATTTCATTAAACGGTACAACAGGTGAGGTATATTTAGATCAAGTGGCAACATGTGCTGCTGAGCTTTCGGGCGATTTTAGCAAACTTATGGTATTAGCCGATGATTATGCACATCTACAAGTTCGTGCAAATGCCGACTCACCTCGTGATGCTCGACAAGCAATTGAGTTTGGTGCGCAAGGTATCGGTCTGTGTCGTACAGAGCATATGTTTTTTGAGGGCGACCGTATTAAGGCTATGAGAGAGATGATTCTTTCGAACGATGAAGCTGGTAGGCGTAAAGCACTAGACAAACTTCTACCTATCCAAAGAGAAGATTTCGAAGGGCTATTTGAGGTTATGGATGGCAAGCCTGTAACTGTCCGTCTGCTCGACCCACCTCTACACGAATTTGTTCCACACTTTGAAAAAGAGCAGATGGAGATGGCCGAAGAGCTACATGTATCGTTTGACGCTATTCAAGCTAAAATTGCTTCACTTGTAGAGGTTAACCCTATGCTTGGTCACCGTGGTTGTCGTTTGGGCAACACTTACCCTGAAATTACAGAGATGCAAGCTCGTGCAATTTTCGAAGCAGCATTTAATGTTAAAGCAAAAGGCAAAAATGTGATTGTAGAGATTATGGTTCCTTTAGTTGGTAATCACAAAGAGCTAAAATATCAAAAAGCTATTATTGAAAGCGTTGCCGAAGAGGTATTTACAGAGAAAAACGAAGTTTTAGAGTACACTATTGGTACTATGATTGAGGTTCCTCGTGCAGCGGTTACAGCTAATGAGATTGCTGAATATGCCGACTTCTTCTCTTTTGGAACTAACGACTTAACTCAGATGACTCTTGGATTCTCTCGTGACGATATCGCCAAATTCTTACCTGAATATCTAAGAAGAGGAGTTATGAAAAAAGACCCATTCCAAATTCTTGATGTTAAAGGTGTTGGACAGCTAGTACGTGAGGCGGTATTTAAAGGACGTGGCGTAAAAGAGAACCTAAAATGCGGTATTTGTGGTGAACATGGCGGCGAACCATCGTCGGTAGAGTTTTGTCACTATGCAGGTCTAAATTATGTATCGTGCTCTCCATTCCGTGTGCCAATTGCTCGATTAGCTGCTGCTCATGCCGCTATTAAGCAACATTAGGCGTATTAGGCGTATTCGCAAACCACCTTTTGCGGGTACGCCTTCATATTCTTAACCACCTGTAGGTTAACTCAATAGTAGTTTTGCGAATAACCCTACAAATGTTGAGATCCTACAGACGTTGAGACCCAACTAATTAGAGACGTTGAGACCCAACGTCTCTACCGTTCTAACTGTCTAACGCTGGGGCATGGTCGCAGACCCATTTATAATTCGTAATTCATAATTTAACCCCTTTTCCTTTATAATCAAACAAAACCACCAATAGCATCCCCCTCGCCTCTGCTTTTAGCGTTAAGAAACTGTTTGCATATTTCGTTAAGAAAATCGATTGTCTGAACTCCCCCTCATTTACGAGCGTAGCAAAAAACAACCTTGACGTGAGTTATCGATTTTTAGAAATATGCAAACAGTTTTAGCGTCAAAAAAGCAGTCAGCGAAAAGTTTTTTGTCTCTTTTTTTAAAAAAAGAGAATCAAAAAAAAGAAATAAAGTAGTGTAAAATAATTATTGGTGTGTTTTTAATAGTGCTATTGGAAATGAGATTTTTTGCTATTGAATTGAAAATATAGTGGTTCTACATTGAAATTTAATAGTGAAAAATATCGCTCCAAAAGTGCTGTTAAAAATATGGCAATAATTGTTTTACACTACTAATTATCCTAGTCGAATTTCAAAAATACGTTTTTCAAACTCGTCTTTAGGTACGATACTCTTGTTTTTGACCTTTGTTTTATAGGTGTAGATTGTATTTTTTGAAAGGTCTAAAAAGCGTGAGATTCGCTCATTTTCGGTTATTCCTAATCGCATTAGGGCGTAAATTCTCACCTCTCCAGGTAGTTCCATTCCATCTTCGATAACAATTCTATCTTCTGGTAAAAACAGACTGTTGTACTCCTCTAAAAAGTTTGGAAAAAGTCGTAAAAATGCCTCGTCAAAATCGGCGTAGAACCTATCACGCTCATTTTTGATGTTGAAATCTTTATATATATATTTTAAATCGTCGTAGAGCCTATTTTTTAGCTTTGTGTCTATCTTTTTTAGAAGCTGTTCGACCTGTTCGAGATGCTCATTTTTCTTGTAAAGCGACTCTATAATGTAATACTCCTTAATACTATTTGATTCTAGTAGTTTTTTATTAACTGCAGAAAGCGATTCAATCTGTTTTTCGATTATACGCTTTGATTTTTGGATGATTTTTGCATTATTTCGAGCTATAATACCACTAACAATTGCTAAAGCACCCAAAATTGTGACAATTACTAAAAAAATGTAGACTGTATTTCTTTGACGACTAACAGTATCTATTCTATACTTTTTAATCATTGGTAAAATAGTGTTAATTCCTACACTTCGATGGCGTGCATTATAAAAAGTTGCATCGCTAAGAGCCACATTTATAAGCTTTTCAGCAATGTCCTCTTCGCCTCTTTCAAATAGATGTTGTGCTATGGTTCTAATGCTTAAATTTTCACGGTTTACAGCTTTAATATCGTGGTCTACCGATTTTGTTAAATATTTTAACCCATTTTCTTCATCGCCTAGCTCAAAATAGCTGATACCTAACAGAAATGCAACAATTGCATTTCTATGCTCATCTATGTATTCGCTATCACTACTACCCTCTTCAATATTTTTGTAGAAATCGGTTAAAACTGCTATTGAGCTGTTGTAGTTCTCCACACTTAACTCTTTGTATGCCTTTGCATAGGTGTAGTAGTAATCTTTATTGGCGGATAGCAATATTATCGAATCACAATAATTTTGTAACTTTTCAATATATCCAGCATGGTGTTCACTCTCAAGTGTGAAATCGGCTTGATCTGAGTAGTAGCGAGCTATATTATAGAAGAGTTTGCGTTTGATGTTCTGGTCTGTAACGTTGATTGTGTTTGCCAAACTAACAGCTTGCGCCGCTTCGGTAAAAAGTCCACCAGAGGTTAACGACGAAATTCGATATGCCATAGCCCTGCACATTAAATCTGCTTCGCCTAGTTCTGTAGCAATATTCAACGCCTCGTTTGCATACTTATAGGCTACATCATATCGGTAAGAGCGGCTTAAAGTGAAAATCTCGAAACATAATTCCAACCTCTCTCTCTTATCGTTTATCTTCAAAATCTTTTCTTCCAAGCTCTCTATCTTCTCTCGCTTTTGCTCGAAGTAGTGGTCACGTTTTGAGATAGATAATTCTAAACTATCTGTTAAAGACCTAAAATTTTGAGCATTACAGTTAATCGATAATATCGAAAAAATTGTAGCAATTATATATATTCTATTTAGTTTCATATCGGTATGTTTATAAGCAAAAGTACAAAAAAATATAATGCAAACATCATTTTTTCCTAAAAAAAATAAAATATTATAACAATTTGGATAAATATGATATCTATATTTTGGAGTCTATACGTATTTATAATCACTTGAAATTCAGTATAGTATAATTTTACAGAGCTATATTTTATCAATATTCTTCGTTTTTGCGCACCTATAACTGTAATTTTGCAACAGAAAAATAACAAATCGCTATTAATCATTAAGGGAACTTCTAAAAATTGGATTTTAACGCTTTTTCATTTTGAGGCTTCATCTTTGAATTTTACAAAATGCGCCGTAGGCACCACTACGCCCACATTATGTAAAATCCAAATCTAAAACCTCAAAATAAAAAATCGAATAAAACCAATTATTAGAACTCCCCTTAACTACATTATTTACCTATGACAATCCAAAAACCTTTATCAATTATTATCGCACTAATTGCACTATTTACTACAACTATTGTAAATGGTCAAACACTTTTAGACAACGACCAAAATATGTTTAAAGTTTCAGGTTATCTTCGAACTGGTTTAGGCTATAGTGAGGGGGGCGAAACTCAAGCACACTTTCAAGTTCCTGGAGCATTAAATAAATATAGCTTAGGAAACCAAGCTGATACTTATGGTGAATTAGAATTTGATTATACATATTATCTAAACGACGATAAAACTAAATCGATAGATGCTGTTTGGATGACCTCTATATATGAGGATTTTGGAACTGAAAATCACATGTCGTTCAACTTTACCGAGCAGCTATATTTAAGAGCAAACAATCTACTTGGATTTAATGAATCGATATGGGTTGGCAATAGATTTTACGATAGACGTGCAATTCACATGTTAGATCGTCAGTGGATAAATCCAGGTCAAAAAGGTTGGGGTGCAGGTGTTGAAAATTTGTTGAATAATGGTGGTGATGAAGATATAAAAGTGGGTGTTTGGCAGTTTAAAGATAGAGATGTAAAATCGTATAGTAATGGATTAATTGGCGATTTAACAAACTATACAATTGATGCTAGATTGGTAAATAAACCTATTGCTGAGACAGTAAATATAAACTTTGCATTGAATTATAGCCTACGTGCTCAAAATGAGGCTTTAGGTTATAGTAGAGAAGATGGTTACGGTGCATTTGTATGGGCTGATTACAAGAAAGAGAGTATTACAAACACTACAGCTCTACTTTACAGACAAGGTGCAAATGTGTCGGTAGACCATTGGAGTGGTACATCGGTAAGAGAGAATCCTTTAGGCGATAATTTGGTGTTAAACAACCTTGCTAAAGGCTACTCTTTCGAGGTGAACAACGACTTTCTGTACGACGATAAAGATAAATTTGCGATAAATGCAATTTTTATGTTTGTGGCACGAAATTATGGTACTACTCCATACAGTCTTGAAAACAATACTCCTGTTTATCAACTTGATAAGGGAAATATGTTCTATTGGGTTTCGGGAGCTGCACGAGCAATGTATTACGTAACTAACAAACTTCGTCCAACTCTTGAGTATAGCTACGAATATGGTAATAACGAGCAGCTTGGAGCAAAAGGCAATCTTAATAAAATTACTCTTACTCCAGAACTTACTCTAAAAAAGGGCTACTATTATCGTCCTGTAGTTCGTCCATTTGTGACTTACGCTTTTTGGAGTGACGGTTTTAAAGGTTTGGTTGGGACAACTCCTAATGGTGCGCCTTTTGCTGATAAAAACTCTGGGTTTACATGTGGAGTTCAGTTTGAGATTTGGTGGTAGGGATTAGGGATTAGAGGTTAGAGGTTAGAGGTTAGGGGTTAGGGGTGTTA